>CANRXN010000203.1 GCA_947643945.1 uncultured Clostridium sp. | reverse complement strand
AACTACACCAGAAAAGATTACGAAAGCAGTGTTATTTATGGTAGCAACTCTGTTTATGGATATCAAGGGCAAGAATTCCCAATCAATGGAACCGATCAAAACTTCCTAATACAAGCAACCACAAGTGGAACCTACGACTTACGAGGAGGAAAAACGGTAGATCAAATAAGAGCCTCAGGATTAGAAGAAATTTCTAATATAAACTTAGGAGTAAGTAAAAGAGAACAACCACAACTAAAAGTATTAAAAGACATCAACAGTGCAAAAGTAAGCATCAATGGAGTACAGCACATTTATAAATATAGTGATAGAGCCAATACAAACAGTCAAAAAATGAAAGAACTGTATGAAGCAGTAAAGCAACAAACAGGAACAGAAATAAGTAGTCCTTATCAAATACCACCAAAAGTAAAATTTGAAACACCATATGCAAACATGTCATACACAAGAGCACTATACCCATCAGATGTTTACTATGAAGCACCAAAAGGACAAGAAGACAAAAACTTAAGAGTAAAAGTCATTTACCAAATAGGAGTGTCAAACCAATCATCTAGCTTAAAAGCAATTGTAAACGAAATTGACGATTACTATGATAGTAAATACATAGTAGAAGGCACAAAAATAAAAGTAGGAAGAAAGATAGACGCTAGAACCGGAGAAGTGTCCCAAGAAGGAAATGACAAAATAGAATATGAATTGCAACAAATCAATAATAACAATTATCGTAAAATTCATATAAAAAACATTAACCTAGAAGCAGGTTCAAGCAATCAAAAAGATGGAAACTATATTTATGTACAACTAGAAGTAGAGCAAAATCAAATAAAACAAATAGTAACAGAAAATGAAAATAACAACGAAAAAGTAAAACTAGACAATATAGCAGAAATAACATCTTACTCGGTAAAAGACCAAAACAATGCACCATATGCAGGAATTGATCAAAAATCTGCACCAGGAAATGTAGACCTAAATAATCAAAAAACATATGAAGCAGACACAGACAAAGCACCAGGACTAAAACTAGTCTTAGGAGAAGAAAGAAAAACATCTGGAAAAGTATTTATAGACAAAGTAAAAGAGGAAAATGGATTTAATGCAAATGGGGTAAATTATGCACAAGTTCGTCAAGGAAGTGGAAGTTATGAGGAAGGCGAAGTAGGAATAAAAGATGTAGTAGTAGAATTAGTTTATCCAGACAAAACAACAGAAGTAGAAACCTACAACAAAGAAGGAGAATGGAGCCATGTGAAGGCAATTACAAATGGCCAAGGAGAATTTACCATAGAAGGATTCATACCAGATAATTACATACTAAAATACACATGGGGAGGACAAACCTATTACAAAGACGAAAAGAATCCAGAAGAGAAGATAAGAGTCCAAGACTACAAAGGAACCATATACAATGAGCCAAGTAGAGAAAAAAATCTAGAATGGTATAAACTAAACAATCACTATAGTGATGCCAAAGACAGCTATGAAACAAGAGAAAAAATAGACAACCAAAGTAGCATGATAACAAATAGCAACAAAGAAGCAATCAACCAATACCAAGAAGATAGCAAGATAAAAGTACAAGGGGACAATGGGGAAGAAAGTTATCAAGATCTAATTAGAACAATGGATTCTTATACACCAGAATTTAGAGTTAATGTAGAATACGAACTAGAACCAACAAATGGAGAAGAGGAGTCTATTAACTATTTGCAAAACATGGACTTTGGAATTGTAGAAAGAGCTAAACAACAACTAGAATTAAACAAAAATATTACAAGAGCAAAAGTAAACTTAAGCAATGGAAACATACTAATTGATGCAAAAATAAAAAATGGAAAATTGGAAGATACTATAAAATATGCGACCTATATGCCAAACTCAGCAACCAATGGACAACTAAAATTAGAAGTAGACAGCGAAATTTTACAAAATGCCATATTAGAAATCGAATATGAACTAAAAGTAAGTAACAAAAGTGAATTAGACTATAAAACCCAAGAGTTCTATTGGTATGGGCAAGGTTATGGACAAAACCCAGGAGATTTAGTAGCCTTAAGTGCCGACAAAATAATTGACTATTTAGATAACAATTTATCGAATAATCAAACGAAAGAACAAGAAAGTGAATGGAAAACCTATACAGCAGAAGAAAAGCAAAAACTAATTAGAAAAGAAGGAACAGAACAATTAAACGGACTATTAGCAGAAAATTTAAAAAATATCGTAAATAACACAAACACAATCATGGAAACAGAACAATTGAACGACCAACTAAAACCAACACAAAACAACGGAACAAAAGCAATAAAATTAAAAGCCTACAAAATGTTACCAAGTGTGCTAAAAGAAGAAGACACCAACTTTGGAAACGATGCTGAAATCATAAAAATCACAAAAACAGGAGGATCTACAATAACAACCACACCAGGAAACTATGACCCAAGCAAGGGACCACCAAGCGAAGTAGACGAATCAACAGCAGAAGCAGTAACCATCGTACCACCAAC
>CANRXN010000202.1 GCA_947643945.1 uncultured Clostridium sp. | reverse complement strand
TAGATTTTTGTAGGGGTAAGTAGGGCTTCTCCTAAGGTCATTCCTAGTTCTTCTTTATATTCTTTGATGGTTTCTTCATTAATATTAAAGATTTTTCTAACTAAAGAAAATCCATTAGAATGAACTCCTGAAGAGGCAATTCCAATCACTTGGTCTCCTATTTCTATTTTGCTACTGTCTATCATTTTTTCTTTTTCTACGGCACCAACCGAAAAACCTGCTAAGTCGTATTCTCCTTCTTTGTAAAAACCTGGCATTTCTGCGGTTTCTCCTCCTACCAAGCTACAACCCGCCATTTTACAGCCGTCAGCAACGCCTTTTACAATGGTTGCTACTACTTCTGGTACGTTTTTTCCAAGTGCCATGTAATCTAAGAAAAATAGTGGCTTTGCCCCACAACATACAATATCATTAACACACATCGCAACACAGTCTTGCCCTATGGTGTCGTGCTTGTCCATTAAAAAAGCCAACTTTAATTTGGTACCTACTCCATCTGTACCTGAAACTAAAATTGGTTCTTTCATTTTTTCCGTATTTAAAGCGTACAGACCTCCAAATCCTCCTAGGTCTGATATAACACCTTTATTATAAGTGCTTTTTACTGCTTCTTTCATTAATTCTACTGATTGGTATCCTGCTGTTACGTCTACTCCTGCTTGTTTGTAGCTTTCGCTGAAACTTTTTTCCATTTTTCCTTTCCTTTCTAGGCGTAAAAGAATTTGAAAAATACGAAATGTATTTTTCAATTTTTTCTCCTTAATCTTTCTAATTTTATTATATAATATTTTTCTTTTTTGTTCAACATTTTTTTGATTTATTCTGCAATTTTTTCAAAAATTAGTCGCCTATTAGTTTACGGAAGCCAAAAATTGATGGTTTTTATACACATTCTTGTGATTTTTCGATTTCTTCTGCCATTCCTAATTTTCTGCCTCTTTTTTCTCCACTCACTTCTCCTTCTAGTTCTAAATCAAATAACATTTTTGTTAATGGACTCATAGACACTTCCTCATTCTTTTCTATTTTTTCTAACATTTTGCTTACTACCTGTCCTTCTAATTCAGGTGCTATTATATTTTTTATAATTTCTGTTAGAACTTCCTTATTTTTCTTTATAAAGTAACTATATCTAACTAATTGTATTACCTTATTTTATTCATTTTTTTAAAAAGCATCTATCTATTTACTTTTCAATGTTAGTAATACGAATTGTTTTAACTTGATGGATAAATTTGTAAATTACTCTTGACAAGTTTAACTTTTTAGATTATATTGTTAATATATTTGGGAAATTAAGGTAATTTGTTGAATTTTTTCTAACCTTTTTTTCTTATTTTTTTGATACTATAAGGTTAAAGGAGATGTACAATGTTAAACTTTGTAATTTGTGACGATAATAAGAACTTATTAGACAGACTAGAAAAAATGTTAGAAACATTATTTGCCAAAAACAATTATGCTGCTTCTGTTGTTTTTAAAACTGATAACGCAGATGATATTTTAAATTATATTGATAACCATGTTGCTGATGTTTTAATGTTAGATATCAATTTAAAATCTAGTAAAAGTGGTCTTGAATTGGCAGAAGAGATTAGAAAAAGGAAGAAAAATCCTTACCTTATTTTTACTACAGGGCATTTAGAATACGCTATGATTGCTTATAAATATAAGACTTTTGATTATCTTGCCAAGCCTATTGTTTATGATAGATTGGAAGAAACTATTCATAGACTGTTTGAAGATGCCAATGAACTTAGTAAGACTTATCTTAAGATTGATAATAAAAACACAATTATTGACGAAGCAGAAATTCATTATATAAAAAGAGATGGTATGAAGCTAGTCTTCCACACTTCTTCTCGTGATTATGATACTTATAGTTCTTTTAATAAGTTTCAGGATAAGCTACCTTCTACTTATGTAAGATGCCATAAGTCCTATATTGCGAATTTAGGTCAAATTAAGGATGTTGAACCTGTTTCTGGTACAATTACTTTTATGGACGGTCAAACTTGTAGTATTGGTCCAAAGTATAAAAAAGATTTTATGGAGGTTATGAAAGATTATGGGAATTTTTAATAATATTAATGAAATACTATCTAATTTAACTAGCATATACAAAATATTTTTTACTTTTATTGAAGCTTATATTGGTATGACTTTATTTTTAACACTATTAGATATTTCTGCTACTAGAAAAAACAAACTTATGTATATAATAATATTACCTATTGTATCAAATGCTGTTAACATGTTAATACCTGTACCTATTAATATGTTTATAAATTATATTTTTGCTTTTATTTTGATTATTAACATATTTAAAACTCCCCCTTTTAAGACTTTACTATGTGTCTTTTCACCTATAATACTTTTTGGTTTAATAACAGGATTGATATTGAATCCATTTCTTACTGTATTTAATATTACCTATGAACAACTTTCTAGTGTTCCTATCTATAATATTATTTACCTAATGCTAATATATTTTATAAGTTCTTTGTTTATTTTA
>CANRXN010000201.1 GCA_947643945.1 uncultured Clostridium sp. | reverse complement strand
GGTGATTTTTTGTATTATATACAAGAAGCTGACAAGCTTAAAATAGCAGAAAAGCTATTTAATATCATAAAAATAGAAGGAGACAAAATCATATTGCCGATTACTAATAACGAAAAATTAGAAGGAAAAAAAGCAGAAAAACTAGCCAAAAAAACAAAAAAACTATTAAGTAAAGCCATCAGCAAAAAAATTATCATAAGCAGCTATATCCGGAAGTCAAGAGCAATATATGAATTTATTATATCCTTGTAATTTAGACATCATAAAAGGAAAATGGCTATTCGAAGTACTTAGCATAAAAGCTTTAGATTACCTATTAGAAAAAAAGAAAATGAAAAAAGAAGAAACCAAAATTACCATCCTAGTAAATGACTTAACAGAAAATATGTTAGCAAGCTTAAGACAAATAGCCAAACAATACAAGATGGTAAGCATCATAACAAACCATCGAGAAAAATTTAAAAAACTAGAAAAACAAATTTTAGAAGAAGATGGTATCATGATAACCATAGGAAATAACAAAAAGAAAGGACTTTCCAAAGCAGAACTAATTTTAAATGTCGACTTTCCAACCGAACTAATAAACCAATATACCATCTACGAAAATGCCATCATTATAAACTTACGAGGAAATGTCAAGATAACCAAAAAAAGATTTAATGGTATTTGCATTAATAGCTATGAAATAGAAGAAGAAAAAGAAGAAGGCTTTGACTATGACAAAAAAACAAAATACAGAGCCTGTGAGATTTATGAAGCAAGCATGAATAAAAGACAACCTTATCAAGAAATTATAAAACAAATTGAACAAGACAAAGTAAAAATTACAGCATTAATAGGAACAAACAGTAAGATATAGAAGCGATGTTTTTTGGGACGGGGTCAAAAAACACCAGTAGAAATTCTTAAAAATTTCTAAAAAAGCTTTCCTTTTTTTAGCAAATATAATATAATGTATTTGTCAAATTTTAAAATTGACAAGGAGGTAACAAAATGCCAAGCGATAGAGGAAGAAACAATAAAAATAGCAAAGAAGAAAGACCAAGGTCACGAAACACAGCATCAAACAATGGACAAAGAAGACCAACAAGTAGTGCTGGAAAAAGAAGACCACAAACAAGTAGTAGTGCTAGAAAAAGACCAACAACAAAACTTAACAATGAAAGAATTAACACAGCAAGGAAAAGTAATACAAGACCAGAAGCAAGAAAAGGGAAGAAAAATAAATTTTCAAAAAAGCATCCAAAACTAATGTTAGCCATCAAAATCATGATTGTTCTAGTTTTACTATTATGTGTAGTAGGAGCAGGAATTGTAGCAGGAATGTTCTTTGGTCTATTTGGAGACGACTTTGAAATCACAAAAGAAGAACTGAAAATAGGCGCAGCAAATTCAGTAGTAGTGGACGGTAACGGTGCCGTTGTTGCCAACTTAAGTGGAGACGAAAAAAGAAAAGTAATCACCTTAGAAGACATGGCAGAATACTTACCAAAAGCTTATGTAGCAATCGAAGACGAAAGATATTATAAACATAGTGGAGTAGACTTTAAAAGAACAGCAGGAGCAATTGTTGGTAAAGTAATTGGAAAAAGCTCATATGGAGGAAGTACGATTACCCAACAATTAGTAAAAAATATAACTAAAGATGACGAAACCTCAGGCATAGAAGGAATCTTTAGAAAAGTAAAAGAATGGGCAAAAGCTTATCAAGTAGAAAGAATGATATCCAAAGACCAAATTCTAGAATTATACCTAAACATCTTATTTGTAGGATCTAACAACTTACATGGAGTAGAATTAGGAGCAGAATATTACTTTAACAAAAGTGCGAAAGACTTAGACTTAGCAGAATGTGCTTATATGGCAGGAATTAACAGCTCGCCAAATGCCTATGACCCATTTGACGAAACAAAAGACAATGCCGAAAAAATAAAAAAGAAAACCAAAACCGTATTAGCTAAAATGAAAGAACTAGGGTATATACCAAACGAAGAAGAATATACACAAGCAGTAGCTAAAGTAGAAGAAGGATTACCATTCCAAAAAGGAGAAACCGCAACCTCTTCTGGCTATACCTATCATACCGATGCTGTAATCGAACAAGTAATTGAGCAAGTAATGGAAGAAAAAGACATATCAAGAGAATTAGCACAAAACTATGTATATAGTAGTGGACTAACCATCTACTCAACCGTAAATGCTGACATACAAGCAAAAGTGCAAGAAGAAACCTTAAAAGAAAAATATATCAAAAAAGGAAGAGAGAAAAACAAAGAAACAGGAGAGCTAATAAACGAACATACCCAAGCAGCCATGGTGATTATTGACCACAAAACAGGAAATGTATTAGGCGTTTCCGGAGGACTTGGAGAAAAAACAGGAGCAAACCTAAACAGAGGAACCCAAAGTTTAAGACAGCCAGGATCTTCTATTAAGCCAATAGCAGACATATCACCAGCATTAGAAGAAAAGGTAATTACAGCAGCAACTGTATATGATGATGTACTAACAGATTTTAATGGATACCAACCTAAAAACGATGGTCATGTTTACATAGGATTAATCTATATA
>CANRXN010000200.1 GCA_947643945.1 uncultured Clostridium sp. | reverse complement strand
AAACTTTAGTAGACGATACTAGCACAGATAATAGACTAGCTAGTAAAATAGTAATTACCATTTCTAGAGAATATGGTTCAGGTGGAAGATATATTGGAAGATTGATTGCTGATAAATTAGGAATTAAGTTTTATGATAAAGATTTTGTCATAGAACTTGCCAAAGAAACAGGATTAGCAGAAGAATATATCGAAAACAATGAACAAAAAAGAACCGTTTTAGCAGGTCTAAACAATGGCTATTATACAGGGCTAGATAATAGTGACGATTTATTTCTTAAAGAAGCAGAGCTAATAAAAAAAGTAGCTGACAAAGAATCCTGTGTTATTATTGGTAGATGTGCGGATTTTATTTTGAAAGATAAAGCAAATGTTATCAAAGTATTTGTATACCGGGAGCGAGCAAGATAAAATTAAAAGAGCAACTAAAATTTATGGCTTAGATAAACAGAAGGCAGAAAAGGAAATTAAAAGAATTGATAAGCTAAGAGCAAATCATTATAAACATTATACAGATAAAGTATGGAGTGACCATAGTAATTATGATATTTGTATTAATAGTGATACCTTAGGTGTAGAAGTTTCGGCTGACTTAATTTGCCAAATCGTGCAAGAAAGAGCTGTAACACAATTGTAACACAAATGAAATAAAAACAAATTTCCTTGAAGGGAGTAGGGTTAGAAAAATCCTGCCCCCTATTTTGTTGCAATTGCAACAAAATCTTTTTTCTTTTGTGATATAATTTCCCTATCAAAAGAGAAAAACGAAAGGGGAAAAAATCAAATGAAAATTATCAAAAGAGATGGAACCATCGTAGATTACGATCCAGAAAAAATAAGAGTAGCAATCCAAAAAGCAAATGAAGAAGTAAAAGGGAGAGAAAAAATTTCCAAAGAACAAATCAAAGAAATTATAAAATACATTGAAGACCTTCAAAAACCAAGAATCTTGGTAGAAGACATTCAAGATATCATAGAAGAAAAATTAATGGAGATAGGAAAATACCAATTAGCCAAAAAATACATCACCTATCGTTACACCAGAGAATTAGTAAGAAAATCTAACACAACTGACCAATCTATCAAAGAATTAATTGAAGGAGAAAGTGAATACTGGAACAACGAAAACTCCAATAAAAATGCAAAAGTAGTTACCACACAAAGAGACTATTTAGCTGGAATAACCAGTACTGACATAACAAGAAGATTTTTACTAAGTGACGACATTGTAAAAGCACATGACGCAGGAATTATACATTTTCATGATGCCGACTATTTTGCCCAAAATGCTTTACACAATTGTGAGTTAATCAATCTAGACGATATGTTACAAAACGGAACCATAATAAATGGTGTTATGATAGAAAAACCACATCGTTTTGCAACAGCAGCAACGATTGCCACACAAATTATATTAGCCGTAACCAGTTCAAGCTATGGGGGAGCGACCATTACCTTAAGTCATTTGGCACCATTTGTAAAAGATAGTTTTGACAAATATGTTAAAAAATATAAACAAAGAGGACTAGACGATAAAACCGCAGAAAAATTTGCAGAACAAGACACCAAAAAAGAAATTGCTGACGGCGTGCAAACCTTCAATTACCAAGTGAATTCTATGACTAACACCAATGGACAAGCACCATTTTTATCAGTTTGTATGTACTTAGGAGAAACCGAAGAATACAAAAAAGAACTTGCCATGATAATTGAAGAATTCTTAAACCAAAGAATTTTAGGATTCAAAAATGAAAAAGGTATATATGTAACACCAGCCTTCCCAAAACTTCTATATGTATTAGAAGAAGATAACATTAAAAAAGGAAGTAAATATTGGTATCTAACAGAATTAGCAGCTAAATGTACTGCCAAAAGAATGGTACCAGATTACATATCTGAAAAGAAAATGAAAGAACTTAAAAAAGACAAATATGGAAACCGGAAACTGTTATCCATGTATGGGTTGTCGTTCTTTCTTAACACCTTGGACAACCGAAGGGAATCCTTCTAAAGCTAAGAACTATAAAGAAGGAGAATCAAAATATTATGGAAGATTTAATCAAGGTGTTGTAACCATTAACTTAGTAGATGTTGCCTTATCTTCAAACCAAGACGAAGAACTATTTTGGAAGATTTACGAAGAAAGGTTAGAACTATGCCATAAAGCATTGCAAGCAAGACATCAAAGACTAAGTAAAGCAACAAGTGACATTGCTCCAATTTTATGGCAACATGGAGCTTTAGCTAGATTAGACAAAGGAGAAAGCATTCACAAGTTATTGCATGACGGCTATTCAACCATTTCCTTAGGATATGCTGGTTTATATGAATGTGTTAAATACATGACAAACCATAGCCATACCGATAATGGCAAAGGAAAAGAATTTGGTTTAAAAGTAATGCAAAAATTAAACGATAAATGTAAAGAGTGGAAAGAAGCAGAAAACATGGATTACAGCGTTTATGGAACACCAATTGAGTCTACAACTTACAAATTTGCTAAATGCTTAAAAGAGAGATTTGGTGTAATCGATGGAATTACTGATAAAAACTACATCACCAATTCTTATCA
>CANRXN010000199.1 GCA_947643945.1 uncultured Clostridium sp. | reverse complement strand
GAAGTAATTCGTGATAGTAATGACACAGCAATCACAGTATGTAACATGGAAAACTTAGACCCAGTAGGAGTTCATACAGGAGACTCTATCGTAGTAGCACCAAGTCAAACCTTAACCAACAAAGAATATCAATTATTAAGAGATAGTAGCTTAAAAATTATTCGAGCTTTAAAAATAGAAGGTGGATGTAATGTGCAATTTGCCTTGGATCCAAACTCTTTCCAATACTACTTAATCGAGGTAAACCCAAGAGTATCCCGTTCTTCTGCTTTAGCATCAAAAGCAAGTGGTTACCCAATTGCTAGAGTATCTGCTAAAATCGCAGTTGGTATGAGGCTAGACGAAATCATGTTAGCCAATACGCCAGCAAGTTTCGAGCCAGCATTAGATTATGTAGTATCAAAAGTAGCAAGATTTCCATTTGATAAATTTACGCTTGCTTCTAACAAATTAAGCACGCAAATGAAGGCAACAGGAGAAGTTATGAGCGTAGGAAGAACCATAGAAGAAAGCTTGCTAAAAGCTATTCGTTCTCTAGAAATTGGTGTATGTCATATACAAATGGATAAATTTAATTCAATCGAAACAGAAGAATTAATGGAATATATTAAAGAAGGAAGAGATGATAGAATTTATGCCATAGCAGAACTAATTCGAAGAGATGTAGACTTAGGAATGATATATAATATTACAAAAATTGATATGTTCTTCCTAGAAAAAATTAAAAATATTGTAAAAATGGAAGCAGTTTTAAAGCAAAACAAAGGCAATATCGAAGTTTTAAAACGAGCTAAAAAAATGGGATTTAGCGATAAATATATCGCAAAAGTATGGAAAAAAACAGAAGAAGAAATCTATACCTTAAGAAAACAAGAAAAAATCTATCCTGTTTACAAAATGATAGATACTTGTAGTAGTGAGTTTGAAAGTTATGTACCATATTTCTATTCAACTTATGAAGAAGAAAATGAATCTATCATAAGTAAGAAAAAGAAAATAATTGTATTAGGTGCAGGGCCAATAAGAATTGGACAAGGGGTAGAATTTGATTATTCCACCGTACATGCCATTCAAACCATTAAAGAAGCAGGATATGAAGCAATTATTATTAATAATAACCCAGAAACCGTATCAACAGACTATACAACCAGCGATAAATTATATTTTGAACCATTAACCGTAGAAGATGTTATGAACATCATTGATTTAGAGAAGCCAGAAGGCGTAATTGCAGCCTTAGGAGGACAAACTGCTATCAATTTAGCAGAACCACTAGCTAAATGGGGGGTAAAAATCATTGGAACTGATGTAAATGCCATCGAAAAAGCCGAAAACAGAGATGCCTTTGAAAAGGTAATGAAAAAGCTAAAACTATTGCAACCAAAAGGACAGGCAGTAACCAATATAGAAGATGGAATCAAAGTAGCAGAAGAAATTGGCTATCCTGTTTTAGTAAGACCAAGCTATGTATTAGGTGGAAGAGCAATGCAAATTGTTTCTAACAAAAAAGCTTTAGAAAAATACCTAAAAACAGCAGTAGAAGTCAATAAAAAACAGCCAGTATTAGTTGATAAATATATAACAGGAAAAGAGTTAGAAGTAGATGCGGTATGTGATGGAACAGATGTATTTGTTCCAGGAATTATGGAACATGTTGAAAAAACAGGAATTCACTCAGGAGATAGTATTAGTATTTATCCAACCTTTAGTGTAAGCAAAGAAGCAAAACAAAAAATATTAGATTATACCGTAAAATTAGGTTTAGGAATTGGTATTGTAGGATTATATAATATTCAATTTATCGTAGACAAAAATGAAGATGTCTATGTTATCGAAGTAAACCCAAGATCATCCAGAACAGTACCATTTATATCAAAAGCAACTGGCTATTCTTTAGCAGATATCGGCACCTTAGTTATGCTTGGAAAAACTTTAAAACAACAAGGAATAACAAAAGTATATCCAAAGGAAAAAGAAAAATGGTATGTCAAAGCACCAGCTTTCTCATTCTCTAAATTAAATGGACTAGATGCTTATTTATCACCAGAAATGAAATCAACTGGAGAAGCGATTGGTTATGATAAAAAGTTAACAAGAGCATTATATAAAGCATTACAATCATCTGGAATGAAGTTAGCAAACTATGGAACTATCTTCTTAACAATAGCAAATGATGATAAAGAAGATGCCTTGCCATTAATTAGAAGATTTTATAATTTAGGGTTTAACATAGAAGCTACCAAAGGAACAGCAGAATTTTTAAAACAACATGGCATTCGTACTAGAGTTAAAAAGAAAATCAGTGAAGGAAGTACTGAGATTTTAGATTCTATGCGAAAAGGATATGTAAGCTATGTAATTAATACTAGAAATATTAATTCCATCAAAGAAGAAACTGATGGAGCAAAAATTAGAAGATGTGCGGTTGAAAATAATATACCAATTTTTACAGCACTTGATACCGTAAGAGTACTACTAGATGTACTAGAGGAAATTACGTTAGGAATATCAACAATAGATGAATAAGAAATCTCTTTTATGATATCTATTGAAATGAAAAAACTATTAAATAAAAACAATTAAAAATCGTACCTTAAACAGTACGAT
>CANRXN010000198.1 GCA_947643945.1 uncultured Clostridium sp. | reverse complement strand
TAAAAGCAAGTACATTAACGCGGAAAAATCAAAGCCGACTACCTTGTTTTTGAAGTAGACGAAGGTTATGTTCCTGTTGTTTTTAAGGATTTAAAACTGGATACTTTAGTTGTTCTTGACTTTTTCCGTGATCAGCTAGATAGAAATGGCGAAGTAGAAGCCCTCATTTTAAAAATCAATGACTTTTTAAAAACCTACACTGGAAACTTAGTTTTAAATAACGACGATCCAAATGTTGCAAGGCTGGGCCTAGCAAACCGGCGAAAATCACAATGTATATTACTTTAGTGTTGCACAATATGCCAACGCAAGCACCACCATGAAAGAAGCTGGTGAAGGAAAATTTTGCCCATTTTGTAACACACGTATCGAATATGAATATTACCAATACTCTCACATTGGAAAATTCAAATGTCCTAACTGTAATTATGGAGATAACGAAATCTACAAACAAGCATCCCATGTGAACTTAAAAAACCGAAGCTTTCAAATTGGCTCTACTACCTATCAAATCAAATTTAATAGCATCTACAATATCTATAACTTTGTAGCAGTCATTAGTTGTTGTAGCCTATATAACATTGAAACTAAAAATTTGCAAAAAGCACTAGCTTCTTTCCAACTAAACAATGGTAGACTAGAAGAAATCGAAATAAACCGGCACCCCTACTATCATTAACCTAGCCAAAAATCCTACGGGAAGCAATGTAAGTTTGCGAATCCTAAACGAAGACGAGGACGAAAAAGAATTACTCTTTGTCTTAAATGACAACCTAGCCGATGGTCGTGATGTATCTTGGATTTGGGATATCAACTTTGATAACCTAAACCATGTAGCAAGAATCATAACCTCTGGCACACGAGCTTACGACATGGCAATCCGTATCAAAACAGCTAACTATCCTATAGACAAAATTGAGGCTTATCCTAATTTGCAAGAAGCGGTAACTCAATTTTATAAAACCTCTGTCAAAAAATATGTCATTGCCAATTACACCGCTTTACAACCAACCAGAAGTAAAATTTTAAAATTAAAAAAAGATTAACTGTCCCCACTGGTTCCGGGTTTCTTTGGGGACATCTTTTGGGACATTAATAGATATTGATAAAAAAGGAAGATTTAACTATGAAAGAATTAAAAATATTATACCTATATCCAGATATATTAGAACTATATGGTGATTACGGAAACATCCAAATCTTACGTTATCGATTAGAAAAGCGTGGCTTTCAAGCTGTAGTCGAGTCTTACTCCATTGGCGATACCCCTCCCGATTTTAAAAGTTATGACTTAGTCTTTGCACGGACGGAGGTGCTGACCAAGAGCAAGGAATTTTAGCAGAAGATTTAATAAAATATAAAGATTCCATTCAAGAAGCCATCCAAAATGGTACCTTTTTCTTGCTAATTTGTGGTGCCTATCAACTATTTGGAAAATATTATAAAGGTGTTGAAGGGAATATTATTCCTGGCTTAGAAATTTTTGATTACTACACAGAAGCAATCAATGATAGAAAAAAAAGATGTATTGGAAATATTATCATTGAAGCTGAATTAAACGACAAAAAGACAAAAATCATTGGCTTTGAAAACCATGGCGGACAAACCTTTGATATTTCTACTCCTTTTGGCACAGTCTTACAAGGAAATGGTAATAAGTTTGGTGACACAAAAGAAGGTTTTTTCTTAAAAAACGTGATTGCAACTTACTTGCATCGGTCCTTTACTTGCTAAAAATCCAGAGCTTACTGACTATATTCTAAAATATTGTTTAGATAGAAAATATGGTGAAGACATTACCTTAGATCCTTTAAATGACGAATTTGAAAATAAATGCCGAGAGCAATTATTGTGAAAATGTGCAATTGGGGACGGTTCTTATTTCACATTGCATAATGTGAAATAAGAACCGTCCCCAATTGCACATTTTCAAACTCAATTACAAGTGCATAACTCTTTGTTTAATTTCTTTTGTTTTCCCTACGTTCCAGAAGTTTTCTCCTAAGTATCCGCAAGTTCTTCTTACTACAGTTAACTTGTTATGGTCTTTGTTTCCACAGTTTGGACATTCCCATTCATTGTCTTTGTTGATTACAATTTCTCCGTCAAATCCGGCATTCGTGGCAGTAGTCTGCTTTGGTGTTAAATTCTGCATATTGAATGTTATCATAAATAAATTTTACTAAAGTTTCTAATGCTTCTAAGTTTTTACTCAAGTTTGGTATTTCGATGTAAGATATGGATCCTCCCGAAGATATTTTTTGAAATTCACTTTCAAAGCTTAGTTTTTCGAAAGCATCGATTTTTTCTCTTACGTCTACATGGTAAGAATTGGTATAATATCCTTTGTCTGTTATGTCTTTAATGGTTCCAAATTTTTCTTTGTCAATTCTTGCAAATTTATAACATAGGCTTTCTGCTGGGGTTCCATATAGCGCAAAGCCAATGTTAGTTTCTTTTTTCCATTTGTCAGTTGCTTCTCTTAGGTGTTTCATTAATTTGATGGCAAAGGCATGTCCTTTTTCAGTGGTTTGTGATTCGCCTGTCATTAGTTTGGTTACTTCGTATAGTCCAATGTATCCTAAGGAAATGGTAGAATATCCTCCAAAT
>CANRXN010000197.1 GCA_947643945.1 uncultured Clostridium sp. | reverse complement strand
AGCATTACTTGCCATCCAAGACCCAGAAAAACAATACCAAACAGCAATCCAAATGCTAGAGAGAAATTCTACTGTAAGACAAGTAGAAAAAAAGGCAAAAACCAAAGAAACTAAGGAAGAGCAACAAAGAAACCATGTTTTATATAAAAGTATAGAAGACAATTTCCAAAGCTTTTTTGGTAGTAAAGTAAGATTAGATCCAGGAAAAAGAAGAGGAAAAATTATTATTGAATATACTTCAAATGACGACTTAGAAAGAATTTTAGATATTATCAAATAAGCATTAAACTTAAACAAATAAACCAAAAAGGGGGAAGAAGCAATGGAAAACATAATGGAAATCCTAAAAACCGATGCCTTTTTCTTAACTTTGCTAGGAATCATGGTAATATTGCTTGTTGGATTCATCATTTTAATTGCCAAATTTTCAAAACTTAACAAGAAATATCAAAATTTCATGCAAAAATTAGGAAATGGTAAAAACTTAGAAGAAGACTTAGAAACCTATATGTACCGTGTAAATAAGGTAGAAAGCGAAAATGCACAAATTATCAATAGCATTGAAGAAATTAATAAAGAGCAGAAAAAATGTATTCAAAAAATTGGAATGGTAAGATATAATGCGTTTCAAGATGTAGGAAGTGACCTAAGTTTTGCTTTAGCTATGTTAGACGAAAATAATGATGGCGTTGTGTTAAATGGAATTTATTCAAGAGAGATGTCTAACATTTATGCCAAACCAATAGAAAAAGGAAAATCTACCTATACAGTATCTGCCGAAGAGGCTCAGGCTATTGGAAAGGCAATGGAAAGGTAGAAAAATAAACTTAAAAAAGTTAAAAAATGCTATTGACAAATGTCTGTAAAAATGCTAAGATAAGTAAGTCGACGGACATTTGTCTTAAAGACTTGGAGAGGTGGTCGAGTTGGTTTATGGCACCAGTCTTGAAAATTGGCGTGCGTTTGTAGCGTACCGTGGGTTCGAATCCCACCCTCTCCGCCAAACAATAAAAGTTAGATGTAAGGCTTATGTCTAACTTTTATTTATAAAAATGGAGATGTACCCAAGTGGTGAAGGGGACTGTTTGCTAAACAGTTAGGTCGTGAAAACGGCGCGGAGGTTCGAACCCTCTCATCTCCGCCAAGAAAACGTTAGCAGGTGAAATTGCTAATGTTGTTTTTTATTATTTTAATTAACACTTAGAGATTTGATTACAAAATTTTTCTTAGATAGTTGACGAACCAATAAAAATTGTTTATAATAATTTCAGCACAACTAAGTTACTAAGCTATAAGAAACACTAAAATTTTACAAAAAATAAAAAAAACTTGAAAAAAGACTCTTTTTGTTATATAATTAATTTAAGATTTAATAAAAAGGAAAAAAATATGAAAAAATCAAAAAAAAGAATAAAAATAATTTTAATAATATTTTTTCTATTTATTACAATATTTACTTCAACTAATGTATTTGCTATTAATCCAGAAGAATATAGACCACCTGCAATAGAAAATGGAGGAAAAGTTCAGACAATAGGGAATATTATAATTGGAGGCATACAGTTTATAGGAAGTATCGTTTCAGTAATAGTATTAATTATAATAGGAATAAAATTTTTAATTGGAAGTGCAGAAGAAAAAGCAGAATATAAAGAATTAATGACACCCTATTTAATAGGAGCATTAATGCTTTTGGGAATTTCTAATTTATTAGGAATAATAAGTGATATATTTAGTTAAAGAGGTGACAAAGTGAAGAAAAAAACAAATAAATTGCCAATAATAATATTTTTTTTAGTAATATTTGTTTTATTTATATATCAAGTGACAGATGCAAGCTTTGGTGTGAGAGATCTAACTGGAACAGCAGTTTCAAGTAACGAGGCAAAGATAATGGGAAATAAATTAATAACAGCAGTTAGTACAATTGGATCAATTATATCTGTCATAATACTAATTGTAATAGGTATAAAATATATGTTAGGAAGTACAGAGGAAAAAGCAGAATATAAAAAAGCATTCTTACCATATACAATTGGGGCAAGTTTAGTTTTTTCTGCTTCCGTGATTGCAGGAATTATCTACAATCTAATAGTAAATTAATTTTATAAAAATGTTCTTAATGTTATTATATAAATATCAAAAGAAGGGAGAAAAATCATGAAAAGAAATCTTTTTAGAATTGGAATGATTATAATTATGTTAGCAATGATTGTTTCAACTGTAACTATTTCATTTGCTGCGGATTCACAAACAGCAGCACCAAATCCAAGTACTTTTAAAGGTGGTAATACAGAAACAGGAGGAATAGAAAACATAGGAAATCAAATAATAACAATTGTAAGCACAATTGGATCTATAGTATCTGTTATTGTATTAGTTATTCTTGGACTAAAATATATGATGGGAAGTGCAGAGGAAAAAGCAGAATACAAAAAGACTTTACTACCATATGTGATTGGTGCAGCATTAGTGTTTGCGGCTTCAGCGATTGCCGGAATAGTATTTGGATTCACACAAGGTTTAGGTGCAGGACAAGTATAAAAAACAAATTGAACAGTGAAGATAGTTTGAGATAGAAAGACAAATGTTTTTCTATCTCAATTTTTTTAAA
>CANRXN010000196.1 GCA_947643945.1 uncultured Clostridium sp. | reverse complement strand
AGGAGCAGTAACATGCACAAGTAAAAGAGTCTTTTAACTTAGCCTATACAGAACACCAAATGGAATTATTAACAGAAAACAAAGGGGATGTAAAAAAGGTAGCAACAACTGGCATTGTAAAATTAGCAGAAACTACAACACAAAATACGGAAGTAAAATCTTTCTGGGATTTTTTACTAGAAAAAGAATATATTAATAATCAAAGTATTGTACAAATAGAAAAATTATTAGGAAACAAAACTGCATTAGGTAATGGTTCTGGAACAACAGATGTTTATAAAGTAGAAGAAGGAGACGATGGTAAATATACAGTAACTTATTATTTTAATGAAAATAATATGCTTATGATATGGTCACAAGATCAAGTTCAAAAAGAGGAAGGCGGAGATACACCAACTCCACCCGAGTCTGACATTATAGTAAATGCAAAAGACATCTCAGCTAGTGAGAAAAAATATGATTTTTATGGTGCTACGGTAACTAATTATGCTTGTACTAATAGCGAAGGAGTAAATGCTTGGAAAATATTTTATGCAAGCGAAACTAATATTTATTTAATTGCAGATAACTATATATCATATAGTTATATACCGAAAGGTAAGGATGGAACAGCTTTAACAAAAGGTGGTTCAGATTATAAAGTAATTTTCACACCTTTAAATACATCTTCTTACAAGGGTTCAGCGGACATAACAGATGCAAGAATGAAAGCATTAAATTCTGATTATTTTTCAAAAAATTATACAAGTACTAATCTTAATATGAAGACAGCTGCCTACATGTTAGATACTACTGTATGGAGTGCATTTGCAGGTAATGGAGCAGATTATGCAATTGGCGGACCAACAATAGAATTGCTACTACTATCCTATAATCAAAAACACGATTCCAATTATAAAGCACGAGCAAAAAATAATGTAGGATACGAACTTAGTAAAGATGGAGGAACTACTTGGGCTAATTCTCAAAGTGGAATGTTAGATAAAACAGATAGTTTGTATGTAAGTGAAACTAGTACTAGTAAAGCTACTGGTATGTGGCTTGCTTCCCCTACTGCTACTGACTCTGAATATGGTTTGTGTGCAAGCAACGGTGGATTTGTTGGTTCTAATGGTCTTACTCTGTCCGTTCATGGCTTACGTCCAATCGTTTGTTTAAACACTAATGTCAATCTAAAGAAAACTGGTAATATGCTATATGAAATGCAATTATCTGTAGAAAATTAGAAAATTTTAGATAATAAAATAATCTCCCTAAAAGTATAGGGAGGTTTTTTATTGTTGTAATTCTGTTTTGACAGTTCCTATTTCTGTAGTGGTTGCTTTTTGTGCTGGTACATAATAGCCTTTTGTTTGTGCTATTTTAAATAGCTCGTATTGGAAACTTTCGTCATTGTTTCTTATTTGTTGAAAGGTTTGTCTTAGTTGCATATTTTCTGCTTCTGATATAGCTGTTTGATAGGCTGTTAGGTCTGCTTTTACGCTTCCTAATATGTCGTTTACCATTGTTTTTTCGTCCATTTTTCTTTTCCTCCTTTTTTGTTTTATTTTTTTGTATGGCTAAAGCCAATTGCTATCTAATTGTTTAAAAATGTCATTAGTTTTTGTTTCGTGTTTAAGGCGTCTTGTGCTGATTTTGAAAATAGTTGCTTGATTTGTGGGTCTACCGCTTGCCCAGAATAAGTATTTAGTTTTTGATAGGCTGTTTCGTGTGCTCCTATTAGGTGTCTTAAGTGTTGTAGTTCAATTTGGTTTAAATCTGCCATTTTTATCCTTCCTTTCTTTTCGTTTTCTTATTTATTTTTCCCATTTTTTTGTTTTTTATTCATTTTTAAAAGAGTATATAAATTTTAATTTATATACTCTTTTTTGATTATTTTTAAGATTGGTCTTTTAATCTAATAATATAAGTAACTTTCTTATTTTCTGTACCTTTGGTTGGTCCTAAAGTTTTAAATGTATAATTACTGTATGTACCTTTTCCTTGACTACCAAATCTTCTTCCTCCATCATACCATTTGTGGTTTCCAATATAGGCATTGGTATGACTTTTATAGGTACAAATGTCTCCTTTTTTTAGTTTTCCTTCTTTGATTAATTGTTTTGCTGTTTTATTTCCTACTTTTGTAATGGTAGCATATTTTTGTAGTGTTTCTTTTACTTTTCCATTTTTGGTATAGTGAATTCCTCCTGAACTGTTTCCATAGAATTTCTGTCTAGCACCAAGGATTCCACATTCATTTAATGCCCATAGTACACAACATGAACAGTTTGTTGTTCTTACATTGCTAGATAGTGCTCCCTTAAAGGTTTTTTTCATAGGTAATTTGTTTATACTTTTTGGACCATTTGTATATTTCCAAGGTCTTCCTGCTTTGTAGTCTTTTTGAACTTGTTGTGATATTTTTTCTAATGCTGCCATAAAGCTAGATACGTTTTTGTCTTTACTTATCTTTGTTGTTGTCGTTACATTTTCGTACTTGGTTTTGGTTGTTGTTTTGGTTGTTGTTTTACTTGTATTTGTCTTTTTGGTTGTTTCTTTTTTGGTTTCCTGTTTTGGTACTGTTACATTCATGCCAAAGAATACAGTTCTTGTTGCTTGATATCCTGTATGATC
>CANRXN010000195.1 GCA_947643945.1 uncultured Clostridium sp. | reverse complement strand
ATTTATTATACACCCTCTCATTAAATGTGTCCATATATCTATTCTAACACCATCTCTTGCTATTTTCATATGTTGCACCGCTCCTGCTGATACTTTATTTACGGTACTATTTACGGTTGCTGCTCTTCTTTTAGGAATAATAATTCCATGCACGCCTGCTGTTTCTGCTGTTCTTATGATAGAACCTAGGTTATGAGGATCTTCAATGCCATCTAAAATTAAGACAAATGGTTCTTCTTTTTTGGTTTTTGCTTCTTGCAAAATATCTTCTACTTCGCAATATTGGTAAGGTGGTACCATGGCAATAACACCCTGGTAATTTAGCGTCTCAGCCATTTCTTCCATTTTTCTTTTTTCTTTTTCTACTAAGATTACCTTATTTTCTTTTGCCATGCTAATGATTTTATTGATAGAGCCATGCCTTTCTCCTTTGGTAATAAATATTTTGTTGATGTCCTTTCCACTTTCTAATAATTCTATTACGGCATTTCTTCCTTCTACTTGGTCGTTGTAGTTTTTGTGGTTTTCTTCTTTCATTTTCTTTCGATGTTTTTTTGGACGGGGTCAAAAAACATCGCTCTCCTTCTTATCTTTTTATTCTTTTTTTGTTTTAAAGTGATGTTTTTTGACCCCGTCCCAAAAAACATCATTCGTCGTCTAGCTTTAATACAGACAAAAATGCTTCTTGTGGTATTTCTACATTTCCAATTTCACGCATTTTTTTCTTTCCTCGTTTTTGCTTTTCTAGTAATTTTTTCTTTCTGGTTATGTCTCCTCCATAGCATTTAGCAAGTACGTCTTTTCTCATGGCTGATATGGTTTCTCTTGCTATAATTTGTCCTCCGTATTGCTGCTTGAATCGGTATTTTGAATAGCTTTCTTGGAATGACCGTTTTTAGTTTTTCTACCATTTTTTTACCTCTATCATAAGCGCTATCTTTGTGGACAATAAAGCTTAAAGCATCGACTGGCTCGCCATTGATATGGATATCTAGTTTTACTAGGTTGGATTTTCTATATTCTTTAAATTCATAGTCTAGTGATGCATATCCCTTGGTTTTGGATTTTAAGTTGTCAAAAAAGTCGTAAATAATTTCGTTTAGTGGCATTTCATAGACTAAGGTTACTCTGTTTTCGTCTAAGTATTTCATATCAATATAGACGCCTCGTCTTCTTTGACATAGTTCCATGATGTTTCCTACATAGTCTTTTGGTGTTAAGATGTTGGCGGTTACAAATGGTTCTTCTATATAAGATATTTCTTGTGGTTTTGGTAAGTCCTCTGGATTGTATAGTTCGATAATTTCTCCATCGGTTTTATACACTTTATAGATAACAGATGGTGCCGTGGTTATTAAACCTAAGTCAAATTCTCTGTCTAACCTTTCTTCTATAATTTCTAAGTGTAGTAATCCTAAAAATCCACAACGAAAGCCAAAGCCTAAAGCTGCTGATGTTTCTGCTTCATATTCTAAGGCTGCATCGTTTAGTTTTAATTTTTCTAAAGCTTCTTTTAATGCTTCATATTGACTACCGTCGATTGGATATAAACCACAATATACCATTGGCGTTACTTTTTTGTACCCTTTTAATGGCTCGCTTGCTGGATTGTTTTTTAAGGTGATGGTATCTCCTACATGGATGTCTGCTAAATTTTTGATGCTAGCTGCGATGTATCCTACTTCTCCTGCTTTTATTTCATTAGTTGGCATATACGATCCTGGAATAAAGTTTCCTACTTCTGCTACTGTAAACGTTTTGTTGGTTGCCATTAGTTTGATTTCGTCTCCTACTTTTACGGTTCCATCTATTACTCTAACATATGCTACAGCACCTTTATAGTTATCGTAATAAGAGTCAAAAATTAAAGCTTTTAGTTTGTTGTTTTCGTTTCCTTTAGGGGCTGGTAAGTCGGTTACAATTCTTTCTAATACTTCTTCTACGTTTAAGCCAGATTTTGCAGAAATACAAGGAGCATCCTGAGCAGGTATTCCAATAATATCTTCTATTTCTTGTTTTACTTCTTCTATTCTTGCGTTTGGCAGGTCAATTTTATTTAAAACTGGTAATATTTCTAAGTTGTTGTCAATTGCTAAGTAGACATTTGCTAATGTTTGTGCTTCTACCCCTTGACTGGAGTCCACTACTAAAATCGCTCCATCACAGGCTGCTAAGCTTCTTGATACTTCATAATTAAAGTCTACATGCCCTGGGGTGTCGATTAGGTTTAAGATGTATTCTTGTCCATCTTTTGCTTTGTAAATCATGCGAACTGCTTGGGATTTTATGGTGATGCCTCTTTCTTTTTCGATTTCCATGTTGTCTAAGACTTGGCTTTCCATTTCTCTTTTGGATAATACTCCTGTCATTTCTATTAAGCGGTCTGCTAAGGTAGATTTTCCATGGTCAATGTGGGCTATGATACTAAAATTTCTAATGTGTTCTTGTCGATTATTCATTCTCTTCTCCTTTATCAAGGCTTTTCTATTGCTATTCTACCATAATTTTAAAAAAACCACAATAGATTTGTTTTAAGTTTTGCTTTTGGCCCCTTCCTTGGGTTTTTGGCCCTCGCAAGGGGCTTCAAGCCAAGGTAGGGGCCAAAAGCAAAACTTAAAACTAATTGTTGTTTTAT
>CANRXN010000194.1 GCA_947643945.1 uncultured Clostridium sp. | reverse complement strand
CCAAAGAGCAAATACCAACCGAACATTACCGTGTGAATGACAAAGTAAAAGGATATGTACTAGAGGTAGAAAAAGGAGCAAAAGGTGCTCCACAAGTAATTGTATCTAGAAGTCATCCAGACTTTGTAAGAAAACTATTAGAATTTGAAATACCAGAAATCTACGAAGGGGTTATTGAAATCAAAAGTGTATCAAGAGATCCTGGTTATAGAAGCAAAGTTGCCGTGTATTCACCAGACCCAAACATTGACCCAGTAGGCTCTTGTGTGGGACAAAAGGGAGTTAGAATTCAAAATGTAATTAACGAATTAAATGGCGAAAAAATCGATGTTATTGAATGGAATGAAGACCCATCTATTTACATTGCATCTAGTTTACTACCAGCAAAAATCTTGGCAGCCGACATTAAAGAAGAAGAAAAATTTGCGCAAGTAATTGTACCAGACGACCAATTATCTTTAGCCATTGGAAAATCAGGTCAAAATGCAAGGCTAGCTGCAAGACTTACCAATTGGAAAATCGATATAAAATCAGAAACACAATTTAGACAAATGTTAATGGAAGAACAAAACAACGAAGTAGAAAAGGAAGAAACAGAAGAACAAGAAATACCAGAGAATATAGAAGAATAAAACATAATCGAAAGTAACAAACATAAAATAAAAGAAGGACACGTTTGGAAAACTTGGGAAAAAGCTTTTCCAAAGTAAGAAAGGAAATCATAATGAAAAAAAGCATGCCACAAAGAACCTGTATGGGGTGTAATACCAAAAAAGACAAAAAAGAGCTTATTCGTATCGTAAAAAACAAAGAAAACAAAATAAGTGTTGATAAAACAGGAAAACAAGAAGGAAGAGGCGCTTACATTTGTCCTGACATAAAATGTTTTGAAAAAGTAACCAAATCAAAACGATTAGAAAAAGCATTAGAAACAAAAATAACGGAAGAAATTTATGAAGATTTAAGAGGTGTCATTCTTGGAAAATAAAATATTAGGTTTAATTGGATTAGGGGCAAAAGCGGGAGGAATTTGTTTTGGAGCAGATAGTGTAGAGCAGGAAATGAAAAAGAAAAAGGTAAAATTGATTATCGTAGCAATAGATGCATCAAACAGAACGAAGGAAAAATTCCAAACCTTAAGTACACAAAATGAGGTGCCAATTATCATAGAGGGGGAAATTGAAATTTTAAGCAAAGCAATAGGAAAATCCAATAAAGCAATTATTGGAATAAAAAATGAAAACATAGCAAAAGAAGTAATGAAAATAAAAAATGGGGGTGAATCTATTGGGTAAGGTTAAAATACATGAAATAGCAAAAAAAATAGGCTTAACCAGTAAAGAGGTGTTAGAAATAGCAACTAAATTAAAAATAGAAGCAAAAAGTCACATGAGTAGTGTGACAGAAGAAGAAGCAAAACAAATTGAAAGTAAGCTAACAAAAAAGACAGAAAAAAAGGAAAAAGCATCAAAAAAAGAAGAAAAAGCACCAGTTATTATTAGAAGAGAAGTAATTATCAACAATGAAGAAGAACAAGAAGAAAAGAAAAAAGAAGTAGTAAAAAAAGAAGAAAAAGGTTTTGTAGAAAGAAAGCAAAACAAAGATTATAATATTGTTTATCGTAATAAGCCAAATAAACCAATGACGGTTAGTGAGTTATTTGGTCTTAAAAAAGAGGAACCAAAACAAGAAGAACCGATAAAAGAAGAAAAACCAGAAGAGGAAAGACCAAAAGAAGAAAAAGAAGTAGAGCCTACAAAGAAAGAAAAACCAGAAGCAAAGCCACAACCAAGAAATAACGGAAATAGAACAGAAATAAGTGAGCGACCACAGTATCAAAATAGAGACAATAGAAATAACAACAATCGAAGCAATAATTATCATAACAACCAAAACAATTATAACAATAACAGAAATAGAAATCAAAATGGCACAAACAACAATAACAACTTTAGGAATAATAATTTTAATAGAAACCATAATAATAACAACAATGGCAATAACCGTTTTAACAACAACCGTAACAACAATGATAGATTTGGAAAAAGACCTTTAGACGAAAAAGGAATTGAAAAAAACATCAAAAATATCATGTCTGTAGAAACTGGTGAAAAAGAAAGTGTAAGAGAATACAACAGAGGGCAAGATAAACAAAGAAACAATCGTTATGATGACAACAAAAATAAGAAAAATAAAACCAGAAGAAACAACGACCAAGGCAATTTTGACGAAGGAAAACTAAAAACCTTAAAACAAGCAAACCGCCTATCTAATATGTTTGACGAGCAAGATGGTGGTATGTTAGATTATTATGATTTAACAACAGAACGTGGTAGAAGAGGAAAAAGAAGAAATAACAAAAATCAAGAAGAAAGAACCAAGCAAAAAATCTTCCAATTAACCCAAATAGAAATACCAGAAAGTATTACCGTAAAAGACTTTGCTGCAGAAATGAAAAAAACAACAGCAGAAGTAATCAAAAAACTATTAGGCTATGGAATTATGGCATCAATCAATAATGAAGTAGACTTTGACACTGCTTACCTAATTGCACAAGAATTTGGCATTAATGCTACCAAAAAAGAAACCGTAACCGAAGAAGACATCTTATTTGACGATTCCATCGATAAAGAAGAAGAATTAGAAACAAGACCACC
>CANRXN010000193.1 GCA_947643945.1 uncultured Clostridium sp. | reverse complement strand
TCTACTGGATAATATTTTCATATCCTATTTTTTCATAGATTACTTTACACTATCTGATGTTTTTTGGGACGGGGTGTTTTTTGGGACGGGGCAAAAAAACATCATTTATTTAATTTTATGTTATTAGGTGATGTTTTTTGACCCCGTCCCAAAAAACACCAAAAAACATCGTTTTATTCTTGGCTTTATTATATCTTAATTTATAATTTTATTCAAGAATCCCTAAAATTTTTTCCATACTACTTGTCACTTTTTTATTTTTAGTGTAATATAATAATGTAAATTGAAGGAAATGCAAAAACATTTTAAAGAAAGGAGTATTTAATAACAAAATATAGCGCCTGAACACTTTTAATTAGAAAGTGTTGACGAGGACTAAGGTTATCGAAAATATCGGCGGATGCCTTAGTGGCTTTTGCTTAAAGTCATAGTATTAATTTAAAAAACTATAGTGATATAGCAACAAAGATTAATATATTAAGCGTATTTTGCATACCTTTAATCCAGAAATTAATTTTTAGGAGGATTAAAAATATGTGTGGAATTGTAGGTTACATAGGACACCAAAAAGCAAGCCCTATTTTGATTAATGGGCTAATTCGATTGGAATACAGAGGCTATGACTCAGCTGGTATTTCAACTATTGAAAGTGATTGTCTTTCTTTAATGAAAGATAAAGGAAGAGTAAAAAATTTATATGATTTAGAAGGAATTGATGATTTAAAAGGTACCATTGGTATTGCACATACTAGATGGGCAACTCATGGAAAACCAGCTAAAGAAAATTCTCATCCTCATATGGATAATAGCAAAACCTTTAGTGTGGTTCATAATGGAATTATTGAAAATTACCATGAACTAAGAAAGTTTTTAGCAGATAACGGCTATACCTTCTATTCTCAAACCGATACGGAAGTAATTCCTAATTTAGTTCATTATTACTATAGTAAAGATACTAATAATGATAATCAAAAGTTTTTACGTGCTGTAAATCATGCGTGTCATGATTTAAAAGGAAGCTATGCCATTGAAATTATTTGTAATGATTATAAAGATTTAATGATTGTAACAAGAAAAGATAGTCCTCTTGTTATTGGAAAAGGAGAAGAAGAAAACTATATTTCTTCTGATATTCCTGCTATTCTTTCTTTTACTAAGAATTTCTATTTACTAGACGATTTGGACTTAGCAGTTCTAACAAGAAATGACGTATCTTTTTATGATAGCAACTTAAATCCTATCGCAAAAGCTACTCAATCGATTGAATGGAACGCTACTAGCGCTGAAAAAGATGGTTACGAAGATTTTATGCTAAAAGAAATTTACGAACAACCAACTGCTATTCGCGAAACTATGGGTGCTAAATTTAATGAAGCTTCAAAATGTGAATTCGACGAATTAAATTTCACGAAAGAATATCTATCAAACATTGATAAAATTTACATTGTTGCTTGTGGTACTGCTATGCATGCAGGTTTAGTAGGAAAAAATGCCATTGAAAAGCTTTGCCATATAACAACTGAGGTTGACGTTGCTTCTGAGTTTCGTTATCGTGACCCATTAGTGGATGAAAATACTTTGTGTATTTTTATTTCACAATCAGGTGAAACAGCAGATACTATCGCTGCTTTAAAATTGTGTAAAGAAAAAAAGGCTAAAACTCTTGCTATTAGTAATGTGATTGGAAGCTCTATTACAAGAGAAGCTGATTATTCTATTTATACTCATGCAGGTCCTGAAATCGCAGTTGCTTCTACGAAAGCTTATACTTCCCAAGTTATGCTAATTACGATTTTAGCTATTTACTTTGCCGAAATTTTAGAAAGAAATACCGATACCTTAAGCCAGCTAAAAAAAGATATTATGGCATTACCAGCAAAAGTAGAAGAAACACTAGATTTGTCAAAGTCAATTCAAGATTTTTCTAAAAAAGTTTATCAGGAAAAAGATATTTTCTTTTTGGGTAGAGGAATTGACGAAACTGTTGCAAGAGAAGGTTCTTTGAAATTAAAAGAGATTTCTTATATTCATTCTGAAAGTTATCCTGCTGGCGAATTAAAACATGGACCAATTGCTTTGATTGAAAATGATATCACAGTAGTTAGTATTATGACAGATCCTACTTTGGTGGAAAAAACAGTTAGCAATATTCAAGAGGTAGTTACTCGTGGTGCTAAGACTCTAGTGATTACCAATCAAGATGTAGATGCTGATAGGTTTGATATGACAATAAAAATTCCTAAAACAAATCCTTTTATTTCTCCTATTTTGTCTATTATTCCTTTGCAATTGTTTTCTTACTATATTTCAAAGGAAAAAGGATTGGATGTTGATAAGCCTAGAAATCTTGCCAAGTCTGTTACTGTGGAATAAAATAAAACCAGAAAAATTAGCCCATTGGGGCTATTTTTTCTGGTTTTGTGATTCACATACCAAATTAAGGAATACATCTTCGTCCTTTATTTCTACTGTCAACATATCGTCCACATATACCTCGCCGTCGATTATCCTTATCTCCTGTCCGCCTTGCAGTCCAAATTCATTTTTATTCTTTTCTATTTCTTCTTTTTTGTTTTCTCTTAATTTGTTTTTCAATATTTTTTCTTCTTCTTCAGTTAATCTCCGTGTATATCGATACACCTCAATTATACCTTTTGTAATAAAAATGATA
>CANRXN010000192.1 GCA_947643945.1 uncultured Clostridium sp. | reverse complement strand
GATTTTTTCCCTGGTTTTCCTAAAAGTTCTAATGGTGGATATTCATATTGCTCGTCATCTTCTACAGTCATGGCATGTTCTAATTGTAAAACTGCTTTTGTTTTTTCTTCTTTTTGTTCTTCTACATCTTTAAACAAGTTACTTTCTATAACATCTGGTTCAGTTGTTTCTGGCTCTTCATCTATTTCTGGCACTTGCATTTTTTTCTTATCTTGTTTTGCTAGCATTTTTGATTGCTTAGTTAATGGTTCTAAATCGTCATTACTATGGTCATATTTTTTTAAACCTACATTTGCTTCTTCACTGTCGACAAATTGCCCTCCAAAATTAATTTTAATTTGCTCATTCAAAGTTTCTTTTTCTTGTCTTGCTAATTCTTTTTGGGCTAGTCTTTCTTGTTTTTCTCTTCTACGTCTCTGGGCTGGCGTCTCGATTTGCTCTTTTTCTCTTTCTTTTCTTAGTTCTTCTCGGTTAGCTAGACGTGCTTCTTTGTTTTCCTCTGCTCTTTCTACCATTTTGTTTATAATGTCTGCCATATTAATACCAAAAGTAAATACAACTAAAATAAAAGCAATTCCTAAACAGAAGATAATAGCACCTATTTCCCCTAATAACTTCGTTAGTGGCACAGCACCACAAGCTCCAATGGCACCTCCACCTTTACTTCCGTGAGCCTAACAAATAGGCATCTTTTACTACCGCTCCTAATTCTTTGTTGTTTTGTAATTCCCCTGCTGAAATTTGAAACACGCTAAAAGTAATACATAAACTTACCAATAATATCCCATATTGAATTAGTTTTGGATTTAACTCCTCACTTCCTATCGAAGCTAGTTTTATCGCAATCACAAAAATTCCAATTGGTAAAATATATTGTACAATTCCTAACATACCACCCAATATTTCATTTAATTTTACGCCAATCATGCCAGATTTGGTATAAATTAGAACTGCTAATAAAATACTTAATATAATTAATACAACTACTGTTACATCTGCTTTTGATGCAACTGTTTTTTTCTTTTTATATCTACGTTTTTTTGCCATTTTTTGCACCATCCTTTTTTAGGTTTGTGAAATTAGGGACGGTTCTTTTTGTGAAATTGGGGACGGTTCTTTTTGCACATTCATTACATAATTGAATAACAAATATATAAACTATCGTTCCTTACTTAGAAAGACTAATCAATACAAAGAAAATAGAGATGTTTCAAAAACTGAAAAGTTAATCTATCTAATTTATATGAATGATAGTCCTTCCAAAATGTGCAAAAAGAACCGTCCCCAATTTCACAAAAAGAACCGTCCCCCATTGTCCCTCTATTTTAATTCTTTTCTACTAATTTCGATTGTTTTTATGGTATCTTCTAAAGAAATTTGCATTAGGTTTAATGCTTCTGTCATGTTGCTTTCCAATTTTGCTAAGGTATTGTTTAATACTTCTTCTGTGCTAGATAGTAAAGTGTCAGCATATTCTTTGGTTCCTTTTGAGATTTCTCTTGACATTTCGTTGGCAGTTTCGATTATTTCTGTTTTTTGGTCATAAGCTTTTCTGGTAATTTCATGCTCGTCCACCATCGCAATAATTCTGTTTTCTGCTTCTTTAACAATGCCATCTGCTTCTTTTTGGGCTTCTACTAAAATACGTTGTCTTTCTTCTTTGACCCATTTTGCTTGTTTTAACTCGTCTGGAAGCTTGATTCTAATTTCTTTGATTAAATCTAGCATTTCCTCTTTATCTACTACACTTTTTGCGGAAAATGGTAAATTCCTGCTTGTTTCTAATAATTCCTCTAACGTTTCTAAAATTGTGAATATTTCCATGGTTTACCCCTTTCTTTTTGGTCTTAAGAAGATTAGATGTGCTCTTCCGTATTTTCTTTGGTCCATGTTTTCTATTTCTAGTTTTTCTAGCTTTTCTTTGATTTTGTCTGGCCTATCGGTTTCTATTACTATAATTGTGTTTTCATCTATCAGGTTTTTGCTTAGCATAATTTCAATTGCTTGATAGGCAAACCCCGTTTCATAGGGTGGGTCTAAAAATACAATGTCTAATTTTTCTTTGATTTTTGTCTTTAATAATTCTTTAAAATCTTCTTGGTATAAATCAATTTTTTCCTCTTGATGTGTTTTTTCTATATTTTTTTGTATGATTTTTATGGCTTCTTTTGATTTGTCACAAAGAATTGCTTTTTTTGCACCTCTACTTACTGCTTCAATTCCACAAGCCCCACTTCCTGCAAATAAGTCTAAAAAGATACTGTCTTGCATGTCGTACTGAAGGATATTAAATAATGATTCTCTTACTCTGTCTAAGGTTGGTCTTGTGGCTTCTCCTTCTAAGGTATAAATTTTGGTTCCCTTTGCTTTTCCACCTATTATTCTCATTTTTTGCCTTTCTTTGATACTATTATTTTATTCTTTTTTTTGATAATGTCAATAGTATTTACTGAAATGTAACATACATTTAACAGTTCTGTAATATACTTCCTAATTTGTAACATTTTTCTACTTGTTCTCTTAAATTTCCTAGAATATAAAAAACCACCTATTTTCATAGATAGTTTTTTTGTCTTTTGTACTTATTATTTTATTTAAGCATCATCTTTATTAATGTCTTTTAATAGTTCTAATTGAGAAATTAATAAAGATTACATTTTTGCTTTATAGATATCAAATTGTTTTTTTACGTCCTCTAATTCTTTTT
>CANRXN010000191.1 GCA_947643945.1 uncultured Clostridium sp. | reverse complement strand
AAAATATTGGTCGATAAAAAGATTTCTATTACGGAAGATAGTACTAAAACAAGTAGCATAATAAAAGAAAATACAGTATGTCTTATTATTTCTATTTTAATGTTTTCTTTGTTTCTATCTTTTATAATGGACTTATATAGCTTAAATCCACTAACGGCTAAAGCCAATATTGCTGGTATCCATAGAATATTTTGTAGTAACAATAAAATTAGCACAAACCATATACCCTGTGGTAGTCCCAGAATTGTAACACAAACGGCAATGGTATAGCCGGAGGCAAAACCCACGATAAATCACTAAACCGAAACACTACGGGTATACCAATTACGGTTGTTCCAAAAAACCATAAAACAATGGCTAAAATTAAGTTTTGTCCTATACTTGCTTTTAACAATTCCATATAATCTAAGTTTTGGGTATTTTTCATCTTTTCCATAAATGTATTAAAATATTCTGTAATCTCCGCTCTTTGCCCTTCTTGCACATGGTTAATAAAAAGCACACCTAAAAAGATTCCTATGATAAATAACAAAGATACTAAAATGTATTCTTTTTTATTATTGCTAACATGCTCGTTTATCATTTCTAATGATTTTGCTCGTTTGTTTTTCTTCATTGCTTTTCTCCTTATCTTTATACATAATGTGTATGCGATAAGAAGCTTTTTAGAACTTAGAAAACGATGTTTTTACATTTCTACTTTTTTGTTTTCAACTTTTAATGTATAAATTTTTACATTAACCCCATTCTAAAAATTCTAACAAAAGTTTAACAACTTTTGAGAATTTTTGAACCGTCCCTCGAAATTATTACAAAATTTATATATTAAAGTTAGAAAAAATTATTACATTAGAACATTAAACTAAAAGAATTTCTATGGTGTTTTAGTATTGAATAAAAAGAGAAGAAAAGGTATATAAAAAACAAATGAGTAGAAGTTCTATTCATTTATTTTTATTTGCTAATAACTATTATATTTAATTCTCTACACTTCAACATTGTGCTATACCAACACTGCCAAATAAGATTTTCTTATTTGAGCAAGTTCCTTTTTTGTATTTTAACATTGTTTTTTATTTTATTGGAACTTGTTAGGTTGAGGTTGCATAACCTTTTTTAATTCTTTCAACAGCTTTTTCGCTACTATGACTTTTTCCTATTAAGTCTTTGTATCCTCTTTCTTCATAATAATGGTATTAGGCATTTTTATTCATAAATCTAATAATAAAATCACAACGTCCCCATTTAAACCCGGAACCAGTGGGGCATTCCGCTTTCTAGGCTTTTACTTTTCCGTAGTTTCCGCCACCGCCAGCATCAATTTGCATGGTGCCTTCTCTTGCTTTTACTATGTGGCTTGCAATTTTCTCTCCTACAACTGCTTCTATGTCGTCTTTGGATAGTTTGTGTAAAATGTTCATTTCCGTTTCAAAGGTATTTAGCAGTTTTTCAATTGTTTTCCCCCCTACTCCAGGAATAAAGCCTAATGGTACTTGGTAAATGTAAGGTGGCCTATTTTTAGGACTTTTTGTTTCGTTTTTGTCTTTGATTAATTCGATTCTGTCAAAGACACCGAAAGTAACATTTTTTCCGCCACACATTGGACAAGTTTCTACTGGCTCCCTTGTTTCAATTGCTTTTTCACAGTCGTCACAATAGGTTCTATGGTATTTCCCAAGTTTTGGGTCTAGTCCATAATTGGCTAATACCTTTCTTCCTCCTTCATTTTTTAATGCCATGACAACTTCTTTAAAAGAGATATCTTCTACTTGCATTTTGTTGTATTCTCTTGCTATTTTTGGCAAAGAGTGTGCATCTGAGTTGGTTACAAAGGTTTTGGTTTCTAGTTCTTTTATGGTGTCTGCTAAAAAGGTGTCAGAACTTAAGCCTAATTCGATGGCAAATATTTTATCAAATTTTTCTTTGAAGATATTTTCTAATCTGTCGGTGCAATTTCCATAGTAACTTTTATGTGGCGTAAAGACATGGGCTGGTATTAAAATTCCATTGTATTTTTCTACAATGTCTATTAGGTCATATCCTGATAAGTCTGTTCTTTGGGTACTTAAGGTAATATTTTTTAAGTGATTACTTAATTCATTAGAAAATCCTTTTATATCTTTTAGATGTGGAAAAAAGCATACATTATGGGCACTTCCACATTTCCCATTTCTTCCTTTTTCAGCTGTTTCTACTTCGCTTCCTAATAAAATACATACTTTATCTTTATAAATGATGCCTCCATCTTCTAATTCATAGGCATCGCCTGTTTTTAAAAATTTTTCAATGTCTTCTATTACATAAGGCGAAGCACAGTCAATAATTCCTACTACGTTGATTCCTTTTCGATCCACACATTCTTTGGCAATGTTGGCAAAGTTTAAACTTCTGGCTGCTGTAATTTTGATGGGTTTTCCCTTTTCACTTCTTCCTATGTGTACATGTAAATCGGCAAATATTTCGTACATTTTTCTTTTCTCCTCTTTTATTTTAAATTGGTCATAAAAATATTGCCAAAAAGGAACGTCCTCTTTGGCAATTTTTATTCTTGATTGGTAGCTCCTACTTTTTTGTCATCATGGATATGTGCCATTATCTTTCTGGTGGTTTCTTCACTAAATAATGGTCTGTTAGCACCTTCTACTTTGCTTAGCATCTTTTCTGCAATTTCTTCGTTTTGCTCGGCAATCATTTTGTCTACTTTTGGCTCA
>CANRXN010000190.1 GCA_947643945.1 uncultured Clostridium sp. | reverse complement strand
CTGCTAAATATTTATTTGTTGCAAAACAATATCCTTCTTTATAAGCAAGTGATGTTATAATTGCATATAATAATTTTTCATTTGCTTTTAGTTCTTTATTGTATAAAATTGTTGCTGGAATTATAGAATAATATCCAACATTATCTTGATTTTCTTTCATATACCACTCCAATTCTAGCAGTAATTTTGCATAAAAAATACAGGGTTTCTCTTTTGAAATACGAATTGACAAATTCTAAAAAATAAATTTTCAAGAATTTGTACCAATTCGCATACTTTTCTCGTATGGAGCTTTCCTTCGTTAATACTCGGAACTTCCAACGATAAAAGAAACTCTGTAATATAGATGATTACTGCGTTTTATTAAATTATTTTTGTGGTTGGTATATTTTTAATACCACAGGTGTAGATTTAAATCTGCAATTTCCAGCAGGTTGGGAAAATGCAAAAGAAATTAAATATGCTCAAGGCTTTACTCGTCCTAGTCCACGAGACTTTGTTGGTTATGGACCTTTAACCGAACCAGAAGCTTTAGCAATTTATAACTTTACCTTATCACACGATTTTAGACTTGTAATTGCCTATCATACACAAGGACAGGAAATCTATTGGCAATTTCAAAACTTTAATCCGCCAAATAGCCAAGAAATTGGTGAGCAATTCGCTAATTCTAGTGGCTATACTTTAGCCGAAACGCCATATAATTCTAGTTTTGCAGGCTACAAAGATTGGTTTATTCAAAATTATAACCGTCCTCGGCTATACCATTGAGGCTGGTATTGGCGAAAACCCTTTGCCTCTTTCTCAATTTAATGATATTTATCAGGATAATTTAGGTATCTTAGTTTTGGGAACTGTTTTATAGATTACAAATTTTTTTATTTTGAGAAGAGCCACCAAAAGTACACCCTTGGTGGCTAAGCACTAGCTCATAATTTTTTTAACTAGATTCAGCATCTCCTCTTTTTCATTGCCAAAAATAGATCCATCATTTTCTATTTTCTCCCGTGCCATGAAATACGGTAAATCTGCTAGCTTCAAAGACTCAGCTATTTGTTTTGCTTTTTTTCTTTTTTCGCCCCAATATATCTTTGGGCTTTCCTCCTTTATTTTTTAGGACTAGCCTATGCCATATATTATATCACTTTTACATGAAATTTTCAAAAATTTCCCAAACCCTTGAAAAATCTCACATAATATCATATAATAAGCACATACTAAAAACAGGAGGAACAAAAAAATGAAAAACATATCCGTAAAAGATTTATACCAGAGCACCAACACCTATGTAGAAAAAGAAATCACCCTAGAAGGGTGGGTAAAAACGGTAAGAGACTCTAAAAACTTTGGCTTTATTGAATTAAACGATGGCACCTTTTTCAAAAACGTCCAAATCGTTTTTGGCGAAAACTTAAAAAACTTCGCTGAAATTTGCAAGCTAACCATCAGTTCTTCTATCAAAGTAACAGGAAAATTGGTAGTAACCGAAAATGCCAAGCAACCATTTGAAATCCAAGCAACAATAATTGAAATTGAAAGCTTAGCAGACAGTAGCTATCCTCTTCAAAAGAAAAAACACTCTTTTGAATACCTAAGAACCATCTCACATTTACGCCCAAGAGCCAATACTTTCAATGCAGTCTTTCGTGTAAGAAGCGTTTTAGCTTATGCCATTCACAAATTCTTCCAAGAAAGAGGGTTTGTCTACGTTAATACCCCTATCCTTACGGGAAGTGATGCCGAAGGTGCAGGAGAAATGTTTAATGTTAATTCTTTTAACTTAAATGATATCCCTAAGACCAAAGAGGAAAACGTTGATTTCTCACAAGACTTTTTTGGAAAAGCTACCCACTTAACCGTAAGTGGTCAATTAAATGCCGAAACCTTTGCCCAAAGTTTTTGTAATGTCTATACTTTTGGACCAACTTTTCGCGCAGAAAACTCTAACACTGTAAAACATGCTGCAGAGTTTTGGATGGTAGAACCTGAAATCTGCTTTGCCGATTTAAAAGATGACATGGACTTAGCAGAAGATATGATTAAATATATTTTCCAATATGTGATTGATAACTGTCCTGAAGAAATGGAATTTTTCAATAAATTTATTGATACTGGCTTATTAGACCGATTAAACCATGTCATTACCTCTAACTTTGTTAGAATTTCTTACACAGATGCCATTAAAGAATTAGAAAAATACAATGACAAATTTGAATATAAAGTTTCTTGGGGCGTTGATTTACAAACAGAGCATGAAAGATATTTGTGCGAAAATATCTTTAAAAAACCTGTTTTTGTAACTGATTACCCAAAAGATATTAAAGCTTTTTATATGAAGCAAAATCCAGATGGAAAAACCGTAGCAGCAAGCGACTTACTTGTTCCTGGTATTGGCGAAATCATTGGTGGTAGTCAAAGAGAGGAAGATTATGATAAATTACTAGCTAGAATGAAAGAATTAAACATGCCACTTGATAATTACGATTGGTATTTGGATTTAAGAAAATACGGAAGTTGTAATCACGCAGGCTTTGGTTTAGGTTTTGAAAGGGCTATTATGTACTTAACGGGTATGCAAAATATTCGTGATGTGATTCCTTTCCCTAGAACACCAAAAAATTGTGAGTTTTAAACTATGTGCAATTGGAGACAAAGACCCAGTGGTTCCGGGCTTAAAAGACCCAGTGGTTCCGGGTTTAAATGGGGACGTTGTTTTACAACGTCCCCATTTA
>CANRXN010000189.1 GCA_947643945.1 uncultured Clostridium sp. | reverse complement strand
CCCTAAAAGACAAGGATTGTAGACAGATCAATTTTAAAATTAGTTTACACTACCGTACTTAAGAAGGAGGGATAGTTATGAAAAAGGAAGAAAAAGTAATAAATTTTCAAGAATATAAGAAAGAAAAAAGAAGAGAGGAATTTGCAAAGAAAATAGAATATGTAGGAGAAATACAAATTCCTGAACAATATTTAGTAGTAGGAAGAGAAAATCAAAATAGAAAAGAAATTCCTAGACAGTCTTTTGAAAATGACATAAAAACAGTTAGAAGAGAAAAAACAAATAAGCAAAAAATAAAGAAAATAGTAAGAGCAGAAGCAATTATATTAGCAGGCTTGCTAGCATTTGCAGGAGGTGCAAAAATTCATAGTGATCGAAGCCTAAAACAAATGCATCAAGAACAAAAAGAAATGCAAGAAGTAAAAGCAAGCAAAGAAATGTCTACAGAAGATAGTATAAAACAAGTTGTAAATGAAATGAAAACTAAAGAAAATGTGTGGAGCTTACTAAACAACATGTATGTCGAATTAATGGAACAAGAAACAGGTGGTACAGAACTTACCACAAAAGACATCGAATTTGGTAGCCAAAAAGAGAATCAGGACTATGTGTTTGTAAACAATGAAACAGGAGAAATAACACTCCATGGAGAAACACCAGATGCTACCAAACAAAAGTTAGAAAATGAGGGCGTTTCTTGGCGTGAAGAATATGATGTAGATGTTTACCGAGTAAGAAAAGATGGAAAAATAATAGATACGATGGTATATATGAATGGCAAATATGGACAAGCAAAAGAAGGAGACCAATACGGAGAATATAACGACAACTATATCTCTATTCTTCAAAAAATGGGAAAAGTAGTACCAGCAGGACTAGAATATGCAAAAAAGATAGAAGAAAAAAATGTTAGAGATAGTGAAATAGCACAACTTAAAAGAGAATTTATTGATGCTTTACAAGAATTTGTCGAAAATGAAAATGAAATTAAAATTGAAAATCTAACAGCAAAAGAACCAGAAATAGAAGAAGACGATTTAGAACTTTAAACAAAACAAACAATGTATAAAATTTCCACTCTTTGCAAACAATATGTGTAAAACATATTAAAAGCAAGGAGTGGAATTTTTTTGAAAGCAAACAAAGTATTAAAAATAAATGGAACCTTATTAGACAAAGGGCAATTAGAAAACCACTTGCAAAAACAAGCGGGAAATCATAATTTAGTAAATAAATCCCAAAAAGAAACCTATCCCGTCCCACAAATGTTAGAAAACTTCCAAGTAATCGAGCAAGTATACAATTTATTAAATGAGCATCTAAAACTAGGAATTAGTATCCATCCAGCAGGAGAATGGTTACTAGATAACCTTTATATCATAGAGCAAACCGTAAAACAAATTGAAAAAGACTTGTCCTTAAAAAAATATACCAACTTTGTAGGAATAGCAAATGGCACCTATAAGGGATTTGCTAGAATCTATGTATTAGCAGCAGAAATAGTAGCTTATACCGACAACAAAATAGAAAGAAAAGAGCTAGAGGATTACTTAGCAAGCTATCAAACGAAAAAAACATTAAGTATGGAAGAAATATGGAATATTGGCATATTTCTTCAAATTGCTATGATTGAAAATATTCGAGAAATTTGTGAAAAAATCTATAGTTGTCAAATGCAAAAATACAAAGCAGAAAACATCGTAGAAAGATTAGTAGAAAACAAAACCAAAACAGAGCAACACTTTAAAGCAAAACAAAAAAAGCTAGAAAAAGATATCTTTAAAAGCATGAAATATCCTTTTATTGAATACATGTCATACATTTTAAAACGCTATGGAAAAAAAGGATACAGCTATTTAAAAGCTTTAGAAGAAGCCGTGGAAATGACAGGAACCACCGTGACAGAGGTAATCAAAAAAGAACATTTTGACATAGCCGTTCGAAAAGTATCTATGGGAAATAGCATAACTAGTATCAAAAAAATAGGAAGAATTAACTTTTTAGAAATTTTTGAAAAAATCAATGGTGTAGAAGAAATTCTAAGGCAAGATCCAAGTAATGTCTATGAAAAAATGGATGACAAAACAAAAGAATATTATCGAAATAAAGTAAAAGAAATTTCTAAAAGAACAAAAATAGCAGAAATGTACATTGCTAAAAAAGCATTAGAATTAGCCAAAAAGGAAAGCCTAAGTAGTAAGCAAGTCCATATAGGCTATTACCTAATTGATAAAGGTGCGAATCAATTATATGATGTTTTAGGCTATAAAACAAGCAGACAAATGAGTGGAGCTGACAAAACAAAAGCCTATTTATTGGCTGTAGTAGCACTTAGTATTCTTTTATCCCTTCGGCACCAGTAGTTTTATCCGGGTTAAATGTTTTAAGTTTTTTGGTATTTTTGTTACCAGCAACAGAAGTTTCTGTACAAGCCATTCAATATATTTTAAGCAAAATAGTTAAGCCAAAATTAATTCCTAAATTAGATTTTTCTAATGGAATTGACGAAAATCATAAAACCATGGTAGTGATTCCTACCATTTTAAATTCTAGGGAAAAGGTACAAGAATTAGTAAGAAAATTAGAAGTATATTATTTGGCAAACCAATCCAAAAACATTTACTTTACGTTACTAGGAGACTGCCAAGAAAGTGACAAACAAGAAGAAGATTATGATCAAGAAATCATACAAGAAGGAGAAAAACTAGTTAAAGAATTAAATGAAAAATACAGTAAAGAACA
>CANRXN010000188.1 GCA_947643945.1 uncultured Clostridium sp. | reverse complement strand
TCAGGTTTCTTATGCGATAGGTAAAAAAGAGCCATTATCGATTTGTGTCAATACATTTGGGACAGGAAAAGAAACAGAAGAGGAATTGGTTAAATTAATTAGGCAAAAATTTGACTTAACACCAGACGGTATTATAAATTATCTTGACTTAAAACAACCAATTTATGCGAAAACAACTAATTATGGTCACTTTGGAAAAGAAGACTTACCTTGGGAAAAAATTATAGAAATGTAAAAGACAGGGATTGAGGGGACGGGGATTGAGGAAAAAGTGGATTTAAAAGATTTAAGAAAAAAGATAAAAGAATATAAGCCATATAATGAGCAAGAAGAAAAGGATAGGCTACTTATGTTAAAATATATTGACACTTTTGATAACATTCTAGTTAGAGAAAATGAATTTGCCCATTTTACAGCATCAATTTGGGCAGTAAATCCAGAAAAGACTAAAGTGTTAATGGCATATCATAATATTTACCAATCTTGGGCTTGGACACGGTGGTCATAGTGATGGCGAGGCGGATTTACTAAAGGTTGCGATAAAAGAGTTAAATGAAGAAACTGGTGTACAAAATGTAAAACCTATAAAAGAGGATATTTTTTCGTTGGAAGCATTAACTGTGGATGGTCATGTAAAAAGAGGAAAATATGTATCTTCTCATATTCATTTAAATGCTACCTATCTTGCCAAAGTTCCTGAAAGTGAAGCTTTACATATAAAAGAAGACGAAAATAGTGGCGTTAAATGGGTTCAGTTTTGTGACATAGATAGGGTTTCAACAGAAGAATGGATAAAAAAGAATATTTATAGCAAACTAATCCAAAAATTGGAAAAATTGGATTGATAAAATTGTAAAGTTATGTTAAAATAAAAATCGAAAACCAGAAGAAAAAGGGAGAAAAAATGTACAAAATCGATAAAATTGAAAAAGAAAACCAAAGAATACATATAATAGGAAAAATTATAAGTGTTATTTTATATATTTTATTAATACCAATCATTCTATTTAATTTCACTTTAATTATAAAATCATTTATCAATCCTAATAAAACACCAGATTTTTTTGGCTACAAAAGCTTTGTAATTGTATCACGGTAGCATGGAGCCAACGATTAAAAAGAAAGACGCCATTTTTGTAAAAGAAGTGGCAGAAGAAGAACTTAAAATCAATGATATTATATCTTTTACAACAAGAGAAAACACCAATGTAACCCATAGAATTATAAAAATAGTAGAAGAAAATGGTATTAAAAAATATACCACAAAAGGAGATAATAACAACACAGAAGATAAAGAAAAGATAGAATACAGCCAAATAGAAGGAAAATATCAGTTTAAAATAAATCAATTTGGCGTGGTAACAAAAATTTTAAAAAGTAAAATCACCTTAATGATACTAGTAATCATGATAATTTTAATTTCTTGTTACAAGGGAAGAGAACAAAAAAAGAAGCTAGAAAGAAGAAAAAAACGCGAAAAATATGAAGAAGAATTAGAAAATAAAAAGTAGTAATAGCCTTTAAATTTGAAGAAATTCTTAAAATATGGTATAATAAAAGTATCTTAAAAAGAGAAAACAAAGGAAAAAGGAGGCGATTACTATGAAAAAGAAAGTAGTAAAAACAATTGCAATTTTATTACTAGTGGTAATGATTTTATTTTTAGTAATAACCATACCAAAAGTAATGGTAATTCAAAAATATTCTAAGAAATTAGAAGAATATCAAGAGGTTAAAAATTTTTATGCGAAGGTAAAATTAGAAGAGGCAGAAGAGGAAATGTGGAGAAAAGACAATATAGGAATTATCAAACACATACAAGGTGATAACACTAGAACTCTATATATTTCGCCAAATCAAACGGCTATGTTAATGGAAACAAAAGAAAGCAAAAAAGCTTCTATTACTAAGATTGATAGAGAAGACAATACCTTTTTACCAGTAATTGAGAATGCAACATTTTATACAGAAAATTTTTGGCAAGCATTTGTAGTGGCTCTTGGAACCAGAATGTCAACAGAAGAAGTAAACGGCAAGGAATGTTATAAAATGTATATGCAAGAAGATTTTCAAGTGTTTATTAATAAAGAAGATTTTTTAAATATTAAGGAGATAAATGGTAATACTTCAAGAGAATTGATAGAATATCAATTCGATACGGTAAGAGATGAAGATGTTACTTTACCTAGCTTAGAAGATTATGAGATAGAGGAATTCTAAGTAGTAAATAATAAGATAATTTTGTGGATTTTAAGAATTGCTTTGCGATTGCCATCGCTTAGCAATTTTATATTTTTATAGATTTTTATAGATATAAATGATATAATGCAATCACAAAAAGACTAAAAAACAAAAAAGGAATGAAAAAAATGAACTACAAAATCGTAAACGGTGCCATATCCTATGGAGCAGAAACAATCTTAGAAGAAATCAATTTTGAAATAAAAGAAAAAGACAAAATAGCCATCGTGCGGGAAAAACGGAAGTGGTAAAACTACACTACTAAAAGCAATATTAGACAACGAAATGGTAGAAGAAGGAATTGGGGAAGAAAAATTTGGAATCTACAAACAAGGAACGCCAGTAATCGGTCACCTAAAACAAATCGAATTCGAAGACAGTAACAAAACCTTTTTACAAGAAATTTTAAAAGCTTACGAAGATATCATAAATCTAGAAAACAAAATCAATAATTTGCAAGAAAGATTACAAGAGCAAACCACAGACAAATTAATCAAAGAATATACC
>CANRXN010000187.1 GCA_947643945.1 uncultured Clostridium sp. | reverse complement strand
AGAAAAAGTAGAAATTTGAAAAATAATGTGTTATACTTTTAAAAGCAAAAAAAAACAAAAAGAGGAGGAAGCAAAATGACACAAGCAGACAAACATTTTATTGAAACTTGCAAAGAAATAATAGAAAACGGAATCTCTTCCAAAGGGACGAACGTAAGAACCAGATGGGAAGATGGAGAAGAAGCAAACTATGTATCAATCGTAGGAGTATCCAATAAATACGATGTAGCAAAAGAATTCCCAATGATTACCCTAAGAAACAATAGTGGAACGATAAAAAGAGCCATTGATGAAGTATTATGGATTTGGCAAAAAAAATCAAACAACATAAAAGACCTAAATTCACACATTTGGGATCAATGGGCAGACACTCAAGGAAGCATAGGAAAAGCCTATGGTTATCAAATGGGAAAAAAATATCAATTTAAAACAAAAGACCGGCATAAAAGAAATGGATCAAGTAGACTATGTGTTATATCTATTAAAAAATGACCCATCTAGCCGTAGAATTATAACTAACCTATTTAACCATGAGGAATTAAAAGATATGGGATTAGAGCCATGCCTATTTTCTACACAATGGTTAGTAAAACAAGGAAAACTACATTTAATTCTAAACCAACGTTCCCAAGACATGTTAGCAGCCAATGGCTGGAATGTAATGCAATATGCAGCCTTACAATACATGTTCGCCCAAGTAACTGGCTTAGAAGTAGGAACCTTAACACACAACATAGGAGACTGTCATATTTATGATAGACACATTCCGCTAGTTAAAAAACTAATCGAAGCAGAAAGTATGGACGTACACCCTAAATTAGTCATAAACAATCCTACTAAAAACTTCTATGACTTTAAAGTAGAAGATTTTGAGTTGCAAGGATATGAATATAACAAAACCATTAAATTAGGAAAAATACCAGTTGCTAAATAGAGACAATTAAGAACCACACCTAAAGGTATTACTTATCTGTAAGCTCGCTTAATGCTCGCACAGCTAAGGAAATCCCCTAATTGCTCTATTGAATAAAAAGAAAAGGAGAAATAAACATGTTAAGTATTATTGTAGCAAAAGCAAAAAATAACATAATAGGAAAAGAAAATAAATTAGTTTGGAATTTACCAGCAGACTTACAACACTTTAAAGAACTAACAACAGGACATATCATCATAATGGGAAGAAAAACCTTCCAATCACTAGGAAGAGTACTACCAAACAGAAAACATATCGTATTTAGCCAAAATCCTGATTTTAGAGTAAATGACGAAAATGTAAAAATCGTTCACTCTATGTTAGAAATACAAGAATATATTGAAAACAAAGAAGAAAACTTTGTAATAGGTGGCGCTATGATTTATAATTTATTAATGCCACATGTAACTAAAATGTATGTAACAGAAATTGAGGAGGAATTTGAAGGAGATAGCTTTTTCCCTAAAATAAACACGGAAATTTGGAAAGAGACTAGCAGAGAAAAAGGACCAAAAGACGAAAAAAATCCGTTAGACTTTGACTATGTAACCTATGAAAAGAAAGAATAATATGTCGAGGATGATTTTCCTAAGAATATGAAAAAAATAGGAAAAGGAGAAAAATGTGAAAATAATAGGCATAACCGGAAAATCAGGAAGCCGGAAAAACTACTTTAACGAAAGAACTAGCTAAAAAACTAAAATGTGAAGGAATTAACATCGATAAAATTGGACACCAAGCAACCAGCGATGAAGCCATTACAAAAAAGCTATGCCAAGCCTTTGGAACCGACATTTTAGACGAAAATGGCAAAACCGACAGAAAAAAATTAGGAAAAATTGTTTTTGTCAGCAAAGAAAAAATGGATATTTTAACAAGTATTACATGGGGCTATATGCAAAAAAAATTAGACGATATCTTGCAAAAAAAGCCAGATACCATCATATTAGAATGGGCATTGCTTCCTGTTGATAGCAAATATTGGGATAAATGTGATATAAAAATATTAGTGAAAGCAGATGACGAGATAAGAAAAAATAAAGTTATGGAAAGAGATAACATAGGCGAAGAATATTTTAGAATAAGAGAAAAAGAAAGTTTAGACTATAGCCATATAAAATTTGATTACATTTTTGAAAATGACTATCAAGAAAAAACGATGGAGAAAATCGTAAATAGTATAAGATTAGAATAGTAAAAATAGCTTTTGGTTAGAATAAAACTATCAATGGAGGTAGAAAAATGTTCAAGCCAAAAGCGATTTATTTTGAAAAGGAAATTATCAATTATCCCTTAGGAAAAGAACTAATGGAAAAATACAAAGAAGTGCCAAAAATAGAAATTGCAAGCCATAATAACATTGAAGAAATGAGAAAAAAAGAAAACAAAGAATTTGTTAATATGAAAAGAAACTTAATTATTGGCATTCGTAAAACCCATAAATTTGTAGAGAATCATAAAATTTCCAATTACTTAGTTCCCTATACTTCGTCAGGTTGCACTGCTTCTTGTATGTACTGCTATTTAGTTTGCAATTATAATAAATGTGCTTATTTACGATTATTTGTAAATCGAAAGCAGATGCTAGAAAAAATCATAAAAACTGCTACAAAAGAGGAACAAGAACTTACTTTTGAAATTGGTAGTAATAGTGATTTGATTCTAGAAAATAGTATCACCAACAACTTAGTTTGGACCATTGAAAATTTTAAAAATTCTAATAAAGGAAAACTAACTTTTCCAACTAAGTTTGATATGGTAGATCCAATTTTAACCT
>CANRXN010000186.1 GCA_947643945.1 uncultured Clostridium sp. | reverse complement strand
TATTACAATTTTTAGCATTACGGTTTTGTGCTTTTTCAACTAGCGAAATTATTCAAATAGATATTGTCAGTTCATAATTTTAGAAAAACGTTTATTTACCTCATTCCAATTAACAATATTCCAAAAAGCAGTAATATAATCCGGTCTTTTCGTCTTATATTGCAAATAATAAGAATGTTCCCACATATCCAAAACAAGAAGTGGCTTGCACCCCCATAAAGTAAGATCTTGATGTTTTTCACATTGTAATATTTGGAGTTTTTGCCACTTAGGAACCCAAACCAATAAGCACCAACCGAGAAGCCTCTACCATTTTACTTGCTTCATTAAATTGATTTTTAAAAGCATCAAAACTTCCAAAATCCTTTATGATTTGTTCTAGTAAATTTAAATCAGCTTCTGTTGGAATGGCAGGTCCCATATTTTCAAAAAACAATTCATGTAAAATTGCCCCTGAACCAAAAAAGCTTAAATTTTTTTCATAGCATTTTATATTGGCAAAATCGTTGTTTTTTCTTGCCAAAGCTAATTTTTCTTCTGTTTGATTCGTATTATCAACATATCCTTTATATAATATATTATAATGTAAGTCTAATGTTTCCTTTGAATAATAGGGCTCTAACGCATTGAAAGGATATGGTAAATCTATCATTTTTAGCATAACAAACCTCCCATGTTATATATATCCAGATTTTTAAAAAAATATCACTTTGTCATGAAAATGTAATATTTTTTATTACATTTTTTTGGTATAATAAAATAGCAAAAGAAAAATTTTAGGAGGATATTATGCTTTTTTATCATTTTGATTTATTAGATAATTTTATAAAAAATGATATGATAACCAATCTAAAACAAGAAAACGAAAATATAAAACAGATTACTAACCTATATCACAATAAAAAAATGAACCTTTTATCGATTACCACTAACATGATTAGTTTGGCAGATGGCTTAAATAAAGCTAACTTAGATTCATTTTACGAAACGGTTTCGTTGTTAAAAAATTCTTTTGAAAGCCTTGAAGCTGTTCAAGAACTTACTAAAAAATTAGAAGAACTTTTAATCGAAACGATTTCTTTGCATGATAAAAGCCTTGAAAATAACTGGAATGAAATCAAAGCAAACCTAGTAGAATACAATAAACAACGTGACGAATTAGCAAACAAAATGCTAGCATTTGAAGAGCTTAACACTTCTATTCTAAATTCTGCTATTTCCTTATCCTTGATAGCAAGTTCGCGAAAAAAGAATAAAAAGCTATCTTCTCAAGTGCCAGAACCAGAAATTGTAAAACAAGAAGTCACAAAACCAGATATCCCTTTGGGCTCTCATGATAATAATACCTTGGTTATTACAGAAAAAGAACAAAAAGCGTATTTACCTTATTACTATTCACATGTTAAAGAAATTTTTGAAACTTCTAATAATCGCTATCAAACTATGCAAGATGTGATTGAAGATTTATATGTTTTGCCTTTAGAACGTTTTAAAAATTCAAGCCTTTCACGCTTTAAAGAAGCATTTTGCTTAGTACGAAATAAAGAAAAGGGTACTATTACCAAAGCATTAGATTTAGGATTAGAACTGATGTTTAAGCATAATTTAAATCCAATCGTAATTTCTGCTTGTAGGAATTTAGACGAATTGGATATCTATTTAGATTGTTTAGAGCAAGACCAATTGCAAGATTTTTCTTGCTTTACTATAAAATTTGAAGTGATGCCACAAGTAGCTAAAGATGAAAGAAATGCCTTTTTGTATTAAGGTATTTTTTTTTATATTTTGTGCAAACTAATTTTATTATGAATCAAATTTTAAGTACAAAATTAGATAAAACCTATCCCAAAAGTCGCCAAAAGGTATCAATTGTACCTGTCCCAGATTATGCCAAAAAGCATAAACGGTGCTTGTCCAACTTTAGGCCATCCCAGAACACGTCATTGGTTTGAGTTTCAATTTGGCTTTTCGGTGTTGGTTACTTTATTATTGGTTGCTGGTGGTGTGTTTTATTTTTATCGCTTGCAAAGACAGGAAAAATTTTCTACTCAGCTTATTTCTAATTATAATATTTCTAGACTTTATAGTAATCAAGATAAGAATGAAGATGATTATACTGCAAAAGCTGATAATGAAAATGGATTGTTTCGGTATTATACAAATTCCTAAAATTGATTTGTATTATCCGGTTTTTTCACATTTGACAGAAGAATTATTAAAAACTTCTCCTTGTAGGTTTTATGGTGATACTTTAGACAAGAATGGTAATATTTGCATTGCTGGTCATAATTATGATAATTCTTTGTTTTTTAGTAAAGTTTCTACTTTAAATAAGAACGACAAGATTTTTATTTTTGACAAAAACGGTAAGCAATATATTTATACTGTATATGAAGAATATGAAGTAGCACCTAATGATTTGTCTCCTATTTTGAATTACCCTGAGAATGAAAAGATTTTAACTTTAGTTACCTGCAATAATTTTAATTCAAATCGTATTATCTTAAGGGCAAAACAACAAAAAAGCTTTCAGTAATTGAAAGCTTTTTGTGTATGTTTTTATATTATTATATATTTCTATAATCTTTTATTTTCTTATAAGCATATACTGCTGATACACCAAATACTAAGATTAATGCTACTACTGGAATAGATTGTGCTACACCTGTTTTTGGTAAATTAGTATTGTTGTAGATGCTTGCATTATTCGTGTTGTTTGCTCTATTGGTATTGTTAGTATTGGTATTGGTGTTGTTTGTATTCGT
>CANRXN010000185.1 GCA_947643945.1 uncultured Clostridium sp. | reverse complement strand
AGTTCATATTATTTAGATTCTGGTATTCCTAAGGAAGTTATTCATAGAATAGGCGTTATGTCATCAGCTGTTTTAGCAAATATGCCATACTGTGGTATCGTATCTGCCGTATTCAAAATGTCTGAAATAGATTATAAAAGAGGATTTAGGTATGTATTTTTAGGATTCACAATTGCTCATATTTTTTCATTAATAATTGCTAATATACTTGTATATTTTTTTTATTGAAGTAAAAAAAATTTGCTTAGTTAGTAGTAACATCTGTTAACAATTTAAAATTATTTAACATTACATATGCAGAAATTTTTGAGAAAAATCCTTGAAAGATACTATTAAAATATAATAATTATACTTCGTATAATTGATTTTGAAAGAGAAAATATGAGGGAAGTTAACATTATCATATTCTGTAAGAATATTAATAAATGGTTTTTAAATCTGAATAAAAAAGGAGAGGATTTTATGAAAAAAGCATATTTTAAAGCTGAGGATAATACAAATGAAATAGCATTCCCTACGACTTTATCATATTTTGAAAGATTGGAGAAAGAAGACAAAAACTTTGAACATAATACTTCTGAAGAAATGCTAGAATATCAAAAAATGGCATTGAATAATGTTTTAGATTTTGCAAGAAAGAACAATAAATTTTATAGAGAAAGAAATCAAAATCTAAGCTTTTCTGAATTAAACAAAATACCTCTATTATTAAAAAAAGATATTCGAGGCAAAAAAGACTTAATTAAATGTGTTTCTAATGAAAAGATTGGTCAATTACATCTTACTTCTGGTACAACAGGTAAACCAACATATATAGCATATACTTTAGCAGACCAATATATTTATGATCTTTTACCGCAGTATAATGAACTCTTTCCGTTTGAGGCTAGAGATATAGTTGGTGTCGCTTTACCTTATGAATTTGCTTTACCTGCATTGGGATTTCAGCGGCTCTTTCAATTTGTTTTTGGTTCTATGGTATTATCACTAGGAAAAGGTGGGTATATGGCACCAGTGGAAAAAGCCTTAGAGTTGCTAAAAGAATATCAACCAACAGTGATTACAACAACTCCTTCTTATGCTGCCTTATTATATGATGAAGCCATAAGATTAGGCTTTAATCCTAAGGAATTTCAAATAAAAAGATTTATTTTGACTGGAGAAGGTTGCTCATTTACATATAGAAAGCAATTAGAAGAAAGATGGAATTGTAAAATGACTTTCTTCTATGGATCAACTGAAATAGGCTTAATTGCAAAAGAATGTATTAAACAAAATGGTTACCATATTTGTGAAGGGCATGTGTTTGTAGAAATTTTAGGAGCTAATGGTGAGCCTGTACCAAACGGAGAAATGGGAAATATAGTTGTTTCAACTTTATTAAGAGAAGGAATGCCTATGATAAGGTACAATACTGAAGATATAGGGATTATTACCGAAGAAACGTGTGAATGTGGTTGTAGAATGAAAAAATTATTTCTTTTTGGAAGAGAAAGTGATCAAATTTGTTTGAAAGAGGGAAATTTTCCACCATTAGTATTGGAAAATGTATTACTAAAAAGTAATTATATAACGTTATGGTATCAGTTTGTTATAGAAAATCAAAAGTTAACAATAAGATGTGAAAAATTATTTCCGAATATATCTGAAAATGAAATAACTATGGAATTAAAGAAATTATTCAAAGACAATTTTGATATTACCTGTGAGATAGAAATCACAGATAATATTCCTAAGCATAAAGGGAAAAATCAACGAGTATTTTACAAAAAATAGGGAGAGATTTGATGGGAGAAAAAGTGGTGTTTTCAAAAAAGGTTTTAGGAGAAATGTCGCAAAAGCAGTTATTAAATAGAGCGATTGAACAAAGTGTAACTTATGTTGAATCCTCTGGTACAAGCGGTATTCGAGGATATGGTTGGTATAGTGATTTTGAATTAAAAGAGATGTCCAATCATATTATCAATAAAGGAGTTCAATTATCTGAAAATGATACAATAATGATTAGATTTCCGTACACATTATCTTTACCAGCACATTTAATAGAAGCTAGTGCTAAAAAAAGTAAGTCAATTATTATCCCAGTAAGTAGTAGAACAGAAATGGCTCCATATTTTAAACTTTTAAGTTTGATGAAAGAACTAGAGGTAACTGTTTTCGCAGCGAACCCAAGAGAAATTGAACTCTTGTTTGAGGCGTTGAGCGTTCAACAACTTACTCCTAGTGAATACTTGCCTAATTTACGAGCTTTTGTAACTGCTGGCGAAGTATTAAGTCATAAAAGAAAGAACTACATAGAGCTTGAGTGGGGGATTGAAGTATTCAACTTATATGGAGCAACAGAAGTAGGCAATTTTGGATATACTTGTGAATTTGGAAATATGCATATGGATGAAGAAAATTTTTTTATAGAAAAAGTGCAGCAAGGTGAGTTTTCCTTATTATCGACAGGTCTTAATAAAAATGTGTATATTACTAATAAAAAAAATCATACTTCGAAAATTAGAAATTATGAAATTGAAGATATTATAGAGGTCTTGTCAGAAAAATGTAGTTGTGGAGATTATAATAAGCTAATTCGTGCTAGAGGAAGAATTAGTGATGTAATAAAGTTAAGTAATAAAGAAATAGATATGTTCGAAATACAAGAGGCAATTTATTCATTGAATGACGTTCCTTTTTTTTGGGAAGTTCATGTAGAAAATGAGAATGTCGAAATAAGAATGGAGTATAATATAGATAAAATAATAAATAAATCCGAACTAGAAAGAGAGCTGAAAGATAAACTAGAACTACTTTC
>CANRXN010000184.1 GCA_947643945.1 uncultured Clostridium sp. | reverse complement strand
CGTAGCGACATGTTCATCTCGACGCCGCTTACATGGGGTGCCATAACGGTACTATAAGCTAAACTAATTTGCTCCTTTTCCTCTGCTTCAATTGTTTGATTTTTAGAAGTATTTGCTTTAATTAAGATTCCATTTTCTCCTGTTAAAATAGCAATAGTTACCCCTGCCAAAATTAACAAAACAATAATAGTTATGACTAAGGCAATTAAAGTAATACCTTTGTTGTTTTCTTGTTTTTTTACATTAGTTATCTTTTTTTTCATACCTCTCCTCCTTCTTCTTTTGTCTTTTTTCTTCGTTTTTTATTGCTATTGTTTCCTATTTTTATCATAGTATACATTAGTTTTCTTTTTATCCTATTTTTTCTTAACAAAGGTATTGGGTTTTCAATGTTCTACTATTTTTTAATAGCTAAATAATTACTATTGGCATTGTATCAAAATACCAAGTGCTTGTCAACAAATTAACTTTTTCACCTTCACTTTTTTGCAAAAATATAGAGCTTAAAGTTATATTTTCGTTTTTTTTCGGATATACTTTAAGTAAAGTAGAAAAGGAGGTTTTATGGATGGATTTAAAAAGAATGTATACAATTTTGAATAATGACGAAAAGTTTGATATTTATTATAATGAACGCCCTGTTTGGGTACAAGGTTTAAATGAAAATGAACAAGTGGCAAAGGTTGGTTTTGTTGATAATTTTGAGGAAAAGGATGTTTTTATTAAAGACTTATATGAAAGAAATTTATAAATGAAATCATAGAAAAATGGCTAAGTAGTGTAAAAGTCCTACTCTAGCCATTTTTTCTTTTAAAATTCTAATTTTTCTTCTACCCAAGAAGCAACTTCAGAAATATTCATTCTAATTTGCTCCATGGTGTCTCTATTTCTTATCGTTACGGTTTCGTCTTCTAGTGTATCAAAATCAACAGTTACACAGTATGGTGTTCCAATTTCGTCTTCTCTTCTATAACGTTTTCCAATACTTCCTGCTTCGTCATAATCACACATAAATTTCTTAGAAAGTTCATGATATACTTCTTCTGCTTTTTCCCCTAATTTTTTAGATAATGGTAATACCGCTACTTTAAATGGTGCCAAGGCTGGGTGTAAGTGTAATACTGTTCTGGTATCGCCATCTTCTAGTTCTTCTTCTTCATAACTATCACATAAAAAGGCTAAAGTTACTCTGTCTGCTCCTACAGATGGCTCGATACAATATGGTACGAATTTTTCCCCGGTTTCTGGGTCAGTATAGTTAAAGTCTTCTTTGGATACTCTCATATGGCTACTTAAGTCATAGTCTGTTCTGTCTGCAATTCCCCATAATTCTCCCCATCCAAATGGGAAATTATATTCAATGTCTGTTGTTCCATTGCTGTAGTGAGATAGTTCTTCTGGTGTGTGGTCTCTTAGTCTAATATTTTCTTCTGTCATGTTTAAGTTTAGTAACCATTGTTTACAGTATTTTTTCCAATATTCTTGCCATTCTAAGTCTGTTCCTGGTTTGCAGAAAAATTCTAATTCCATTTGTTCAAATTCTCTGGTTCTAAAGGTGAAGTTTCCTGGTGTGATTTCATTTCTAAAAGCTTTACCAATTTGGGCAATTCCCATCGGCAATTTTTTTCTTGTGGTTCTCATTACGTTTTTAAAGTTTACAAAAATTCCTTGTGCTGTTTCTGGTCTTAAATAGATTTCTGCTTTGGCATCTTCTGTTACTCCTTGGAAGGTTTTGAACATTAAATTGAATTTTCTAATGTCTGTAAAATTATGCGCTCCACAGTTTGGACAGTTGATTCCATGTTCGTCCATGTAAGCTATCATTTTTTCATCAGGCCATCCATCTACAATTTCTTCACAGTTGTTTTCATGCATCCATTCTTCTATCATTTTGTCTGCTCTATGTCTTGTTTTACATTCTTTACAGTCGATTAATGGATCAGAAAATCCTCCTACATGCCCTGATGCTACCCATGTAGTTGGGTTCATTAGAATTGCTGCATCTAGCCCTACATTATAAGGGTTTTCTTGAATGAATTTTTTTCTCCATGCTTGTTTTACATTGTTTTTTAGCTCTACGCCTAAAGGTCCATAGTCCCAAGTATTTGCTAATCCTCCATAAATTTCTGATCCTGGATAGACATATCCTCTGTTTTTGCAAAGTGCTACTAAAGTGTCCATTGATTTTACCATAAAAATTCCTCCTATCTTTTGCCAGCTAACCTGTTACTTTCTAAAAATTAATCAAAATTAGTATATTGTGCATTTTTATTAGATTGTTCAAGCTGAAGGCGTACGATTGTACGTCGAAGTTTGGACTAGCTAATAAAAATGTGCAAGATGCTGATTTTCATTGATTTTAATCAAAAACTTTCGGCCACCAGCAATATGTATAAAATATATCGCTAGGGACGAAAGTTTATTTTCCGCGTTTCCACCCTAATTCTTAAAATTTTTGTTTTAAAATTTTAAGCACCTTCATTTTATAATTACTCCAAAGCTCCCCATATGCATTCTATAGCTGTTGGTATTCCACCATCACCAACTCTCTAAAGCTAAATAACATATTTTTTCTTCTTCACCGTAATGTTTAATTTTGTATATTATATTATGTGTGCATAAAAAAGTCAATTATTTTTTTCAAATTTATTTTACTTTTTTTACGAAATAAATCAAAATAGGTTGCATATTTTGAATAAAAATTGTATAATAAATAAGTAATGAAATTTAATTTCAATTTAGGGGTATAGTGTTAATGGTAGCACATCGGTCTCCAAAACCGCCTGTGAGGGTTCGAATCCTTCTACCC
>CANRXN010000183.1 GCA_947643945.1 uncultured Clostridium sp. | reverse complement strand
TAAAAGGAGGAGCAAAAGCCCTAACAGACACCGCAGCAAAATTACAAAAAACACTGCACAGTTTTGGTGTATCTGCTAAAGTAGAAAATGTTTCTGTAGGACCAGCTATTACTAGATATGAACTAAAACCAGCAGAGGGAGTACGTGTTAGCAAAATTGCAAATTTAGCAGACGACATTGCTCTTAACCTAGCAGCAGAAACCATTAGAATTGAAGCACCAATTCCTCGGAAAACAAGCAGTAGGAATTGAGGTACCAAATAATGCAAGAGAAGCTGTTCATTTAAGAGAAGTATTAGATAGTGATGTCTTTAAAACCAATGAATCCAAATTAGCGATAGCCTTAGGAAAAGACGTAGCAGGAGAAGTGCAGTTAGCAGATATTGCTAAAATGCCACATATTTTAATTGCCGGTTCAACAGGTTCTGGAAAAAGTGTATGTATTAACACGATTATTACTAGCATTCTTTATCATGCCAAACCAAGTGAAGTAAAATTCGTTATGGTAGACCCTAAAGTAGTAGAGCTATCTGTTTATAATGGAATACCACATCTTCTAATACCTGTTGTAACTGATCCAAGAAAAGCAGCAGGGGCACTAGCTTGGGCAGTACAAGAAATGGATAACCGTTATAATTTATTTGCTCAAAAAGGAGTAAGAGACCTAAAAGGCTATAACAAAGCAATTGAGCATGAAGAAGGCATAGGACAACTACCACAAATCGTAATCATTGTAGACGAGTTAGCAGACTTAATGATGGTAGCTAAAAATGATGTAGAAGATGCCATTTGCCGTTTAGCACAAAAAGCAAGAGCAGCAGGAATGCACTTAGTAATTGCAACGCAAAGACCATCTGTTGACGTTATTACCGGTTTAATCAAAGCCAATGTACCATCAAGAATTGCCTTTGCGGTATCATCACAAGTAGACTCAAGAACAATCTTAGACAGCGTAGGAGCAGAAAAGCTATTAGGAAAAGGAGATATGTTATATTTCCCATCTGGTGCACCAAAACCAGCCAGAGTACAAGGAGCCTTTGTAACCGATGACGAAGTAGAAAAAATCGTAAGCTTTATCAAATCAAATGGAACAGCGACCTATAGTGAAGACATCTTAGAAAGCATTGAAAACAGCAATAAAACCGATAAGGAAATAGCAGAAAGTACAGAAGACGACGATACAGATCCATTTTTAATGGAAGCCATCCAAACCGTTGTAGAAACAGGACAAGCCTCTACTTCTTTTATCCAAAGAAGATTTAAAGTAGGTTATGCAAGAGCCGGAAGAATTATTGACCAAATGGAAGAAAGAGGCGTCATTTCAGGATATCAGGGAAGCAAACCAAGAGAAGTACTAATGACAAAAGAAAGATGGGAAGAGTTACAAATGGGAACAAGCGAAGAAACCTAACCGATGTTTTTTGGGACGGGGTCAAAAAACATCGCTTCTTAGAAAGGAGTAAAATTTTGCAAAAGAAAACCGATAAATTCTTAGATAAGATTGTGAAAAAAGATTATAATAATGAACTTGAAAAAGTCTTAGAAAAGAAAGCTTTTGACGAAAACACAAAAAGCCTTCTTCTTAGCATTTTATATAAAATCGAAACAGCTTACAATGACTACGAAATAGTAAAGCCAAACGTAAAAAGCAAAGAAGAGTTTGTACAAGATATTATTAATCATATTCGGAAATGACTGTGAAAGAATTAAAATTGTGAAATTAAACTCCATAGAAAGCAAAATATTAGGGAATAAAACCTTTCTAGTAGAAAAAGAAAAGAAAAGAATTATTTGTTATCCTATGGAAAGAAAATTGTTATACTGCATTGCAAAAGTTAGCAAAAAGGAAAATATCATAAAAAGTAAATATGCGATTGTTGACAAAACTCTAGCAGACTTACTTAATGTAGGAAGTAGCATTGATACTGTAGAGCCAATGCGTGATTTTAATGGCTATTCTTGGACAACCATACCAAGAGAAATTGAAAGCATTTTTCATAATTTAGTATATCAAAATATTAGAATATTGGTAGGACAAAAATTTTTAGACAATTGGATAAAAAACTTGGACTATATTATTGATTATATGGAATCATTTGAAAATAGATTGGAAAAACAATATGGAAAAGAAACCAAAGAAAAGATAATAGAAGAATTAAAGCAAATATCCGTATTACTAGCCATACGCTATAATCCAAAATTAAAACTCAAGCTAGAAAAAGAGAAAAAAGAAGTAGAATTTAAACTAGCAAAAATAAGAAATAATCAAAACTTTGTACAAGAAATCACCAAGGAAAAAAAAGAACTTACCAATGAAATTAAGCGAATGGATGAAACTTTAAACGATAAAAATATGCTACAAGCAGAATATGAAAGAAGAAATGAAAAATTGAGGCTAGAAGAAAAAATCTTTAGTATTCGAATTTTATCACAATTGATGGCAGAAGAAAGAAAAGAAAAAATGAAAAGGCTAGAAAGGCTAAATGTCTTACTAAACCCACAAAAATTTGTAACCTTTAAAAAGGAATTGGAACAAAAAGAAAAGTATCTAAAACTATTGGATGCAGAAGACATAGAAAGGAAGATACTACAAAGCATTTTAGCCTTACAAAAAACATTTTTAAACTGTTATCAAATCAAGATAATCAAAGTGGAAAGTAAGCAAGAACTAATGAATCTTTTTTATGAATTTCGTTATTATTGTTTGATACCTTTTAAAGAAGAAAAACCAATTGGAAAATAAGAACAAATACAAGAACAAATAAGAAAAGTACAAATGCTATTAATCCGGAAAGGCTCATGAACTAAAGGTGATAGACGTTTTTTCAAAAGAAAGCCAAATT
>CANRXN010000182.1 GCA_947643945.1 uncultured Clostridium sp. | reverse complement strand
ATCTCTTCTTTCTATTTCTCCTTCTTATCCACCCTCATATTATCGCCATAGCGTTTGATCTTCTTCGTAGTAGTCTTCTCAAACTCTTCATCACGGATGCCAAAACTCTTAATATGCTTATAATTAGGAAGTTTTTTATTAACAGCTGAAACACAATCAGCAACAATCTTCCAAAGCTCTTCTTTTGTAGGAACCGATCCTTTCAGATACTCCGTAATCGCCTCAATATTTGGATAAATTTGAGCATTAATATAAGTTTCGTCATCATCATCTTTATGAATTCCCAAAACCAAAGACTCAGCAATCAGAGGATTATCATTTAAATAATACTCAACTTCTTCTGGGTAAATATTTTTACCATTTTTCGTAACAATTACACTCTTACACCTGCCAGTAATATACAAATAACCATTTTCGTCCACCTTGCCAAGATCACCAGTATGAAACCAACCGATTAACAATCGTTTGCTTTGTTTTTTCTTCATCTTCATAATAGCCAAGCATAACATTAGGACCGAGCCACCAAAATTTCACCGGATGCCCTCGCTATTTGGGTTATCGATTTTATATTCCACATTAGGAATAGGAAGACCAGCACTATCGTCCTTTTGGAAAAAGTCCGTATTACCAGCAACCAAAGGAGCACATTCTGTTAAGCCATAACCTTGAAGCGTCATTAAATGTAAAGCTTTAAAATCAGCAACAATTTCTGGATTAGCAGCAGCAGCCCCTACAATAAAAACACGAAGTCTGCCACCTAATGTATTTTTTACTTTAGTTCTTACTATTTTCTTTAAATAAAATGGCAACTTATAAAAAGGATTACCGTTTAGGGGTTTTAAATTTTTCTGGTAAGGATTGATTCATATTCTTTATAATGTTTTTATGCATATTTTCTAGCAATAAAGGAACACACAAAATAACAGAAGGGTGAAACTCATTTAAATTTTTAGTAATATAGCGTAAACCTTCACAATGCGCAATACTAGCACCACTATAAATAGGAAGTAAAAAACCTAAGGTACATTCATAAGTATGATGAAGTGGCAAAACAGAAAAGAATAAATCACTTCTTTTTACCTTTACAATCCCATAAGTGGATAAAATATTAGAGCAAATATTTCTTTGAGACAAACAAACACCTTTCGCATTTCCAGTGGTACCAGATGTAAAAAGTAAAATGCGTAGTTCATCGGGGTCAACGGTTATTCTATCAAAGTCAGTGTTTCCAGCTTCATAAGATGCTTTACCTTCTGAAACTAAATGGAAAAAAGAAGTACTAGAAGAAGAAACATCCAAAGAAGAAAAAATGGTATCTGGATTTTCCACTTTTTCTATCTTTTCTAAAATGGCATCTAGATTTTTGCTATCGCCTAAAATACAAATAGTTTGCGAAACATTCATAAAATTAATCACATCATCGGTATGTAATTCTTTATCAATAGGAACCACAACGCCAACAATACTAGCTGCCAAATAAGAAACACACCATTGATAGCTATTTTTTCCAATCACAGCAATTCGTTTGTTTAAAAATCCTTTTTCTAGCAAGCTTGTCCCTAAATAAACAACATCATTTTTAAATTGCTCATACGAAACCCTAACAATATTTCCCTTTTCGTCTTTTTTCTTAAAGGCAGTTCGGGAACGATAAATGTCACCAGAACGGTATAACATATCTTTAAAATTAGTAACTTCTTCGGTTTTATGGTATTTCTTTTTTAATTGCTCGGCAATAGGAATATTTTTTTTCATTTTAAATTTTTCCCTTCTTAAAAATTTCATTGATAACGGTAAAAAATAAAATTGGTATTTTGTGTCAGGTTAAGGTTACCATCTAAAATTGACTTTCCTTCTGCTTGTAAGGGAATGTCAATAAATATGGTGGTTTTAAACTTTTCGTCCAAATTATTGGTGATGTAGATATCAAACGAAAGCTTACAAGCAATCGAATTTAACTCGACATTACAACGCTTTAGAAGTGAGCCATCGTAAGTAATTGGTGTAGAGGTATCAGTTAAGGTGTAATCGGTTTTTATATTTTGATTGTTATAGCTAAGGGTAATAGGGTTTGCTAAATTATTATATAAAATAGGAGCATCTAAATTAGCTTGGTCTTCAGCAGTAACGGTAAAATCAAAAAAGTCTGTAATTTCATGCTCGAGTGGTAAATCACTTTTTGCAAATTGATTTAGCCCCTTGAAATATAATTTGGGTTGTCCTAATTCTGGAATCAAACTATAAGATACATTACCAATTGAAACCTCTTTAAACGTATTTTCCATTGTTTTTTCCTCGGAAGAAGCACTATTAATAAAAAGTGCCATATCGGTAAATTGGTATAAATTTTCAATCGTAAAATTAGTAGTAGAGCCAAGTTTATTTTTAGCATCACAATTACTGAATAAAACGATTTTATTGACCGCAAATACGGTTTTATCATTTTTATTAGCAAAAGGCAAAATGTCTTTTTCAAAATTACTTTTTATCACATATTTTTGAAACAGTAAGTAAGCAAGGATAAATACAATGATAAATAAAATAAATACAATAATGGTCAAAATCTTTTTTTTCTTGTCCATGTTTTTTAGTCTCCTCCTTCTAAAAACAACTATATCATAGTATAAAATCAAAATAAAATCAAGTATTTTCATTTTGCCAAAATTATTCATTGACAAAACAAATAAGAAACGATAAAATAATAGCAGATAGTGTCTAAACCTAAGAGAAAGGAAATAAAAATGAAACATAAGAAGAAATCACAAATGAAGTTTACTTTAAAAAATATTATTACTTTTCTAATATTTATCATTAGATTATTATATTGTATCATATTTTATAAC
>CANRXN010000181.1 GCA_947643945.1 uncultured Clostridium sp. | reverse complement strand
TGTGGTTTGAGTGCATTTGAAGAATTCTACCAATTCTTTCTTTTTTATCTTTGCTAGAGTTTAATACGGTTGAACCTGATTCTAAAGTTCCTGAGTAAACTCTAAAGAAACATAATTTTCCAACAAATGGGTCTGTTGCAATCTTAAATGCTAATGCTGCAAATGGTTCATTGTCAGCAGTTTTTGCTTCTGTTTCTTCTCCGTCTGGTGTTTCTCCTTTGATATGTGCTATATCGGTTGGAGCTGGCATGTAATCAATGATGGCATCTAATAGTTCTTGAACTCCTTTGTTTTTGTAAGAAGATCCACAGGTTACAGGAACGATTGTATTGTTAATGGTTCCTACACGTAATCCTCTTTTGATTTCTTCTTGGGTAAGTTCTCCACCATCTAGATATTTCATCATTAATTCTTCGTCTTGTTCAGCAACAGATTCAATCATTTTATTATGATATTCTTCTGCTAATTCTTTCATATCGTCTGGAATGTCTGCTTCTTCAATTTCTTTTCCTAAATCGTCTTTATGTAGGAAAGCTCTCATTTTGATTAAGTCTACAATTCCTTTGAAGTTGTCTTCTGCACCAATTGGTAATTGGATAGGAACTGCGTTTGCTTTTAATCTGTTTTTTAATTGGTCAACACATAGCATGAAGTTTGCTCCTGTGATGTCCATTTTATTAACATATACCATTCTTGGTACACTGTATTTGTCAGCTTGTCTCCAAACTGTTTCTGTTTGTGGTTGTACACCACCTTTGGCAGCTAATACGGTTACTGCTCCATCAAGAACTTTTAGAGATCTTTGTACTTCTACTGTAAAGTCAACGTGTCCTGGGGTGTCGATAATGTTGATTCTATTATCGTTCCAAAAACAGGTTGTACAAGCAGATGTAATGGTGATACCTCTTTCTTGTTCTTGTGCCATCCAGTCCATGGTGGCTCCACCATCGTGAACTTCTCCTATTTTGTGTGTTTTTCCTGTATAGAATAAGATTCTTTCTGTGGTGGTTGTTTTTCCGGCATCGATGTGTGCCATGATTCCTATATTTCTAGTTCTTTCTAGTGGGTATGCTCTTCCTGCCATTTTTTTATTTTCCCCCTTTCGGTTGTAAAATTTACTAAATTAATTTTTAGAAAATTTTATCGCTTGTTTTAATTAAAATTTAAATTTTGATTAAAAGTGATAAAATGTGCATTTTTGATATTGATTGCAAGCTGAAGGCGTACGATGGTACGTCGAAGTTTGAAATCAATAACGAAAATGTGCAGGTTATTGCTTTTAATTAAAATTTTACCATTTGTAATGTGCAAAAGCCTTATTAGCCTCAGCCATTCTATGGGTATCTTCTTTTTTCTTGAATGCTCCACCGTTTCCAGCTACTGCATCCATTAATTCTCCTGCTAGTTTTTCAGCCATTGTTTTTTCATGTCTGTTTCTAGCATAAGTTACGATCCATCTTAGTCCTAAAGTTTGTCTTCTTTCTGGTCTAATTTCTAGTGGAACTTGGTATGTTGCTCCACCTACTCTTCTTGCTTTAACTTCAAGAACTGGCATAACGTTTTCTAATGCTGCTTCAAAAACTTCTAAAGGATTTTTTCCTTCTTTTTCTTTGATAATGTCAAAGGCATCATATACGATTTTTTGAGCAACTGATTTTTTACCATCTAACATGATGTTGTTTACTAATTTTGTAACAACTTTGCTATTGTAGATTGGATCTGGTAATACTTCTCTTTTTGCTACATATCCTTTTCTTGGCACTATTCTTCCCTCCTTAATTTGATTTGATGTTTTATTTAGAAAACATCTAGGTACTCGTAGGAAAGTTTTTCTTTCCTCACGCATAGCACTTATTTATCTATGATAAAATTTAAGTACCTTAAATTTTAGATAAAATAACAAGCACTATTTTTTTAATTTGTCACTAATTAACCTAATTGTTGCTTTTAATCGTAATTTCAAAATTTTGATTAAAAGTGATAAGATGTGCATTTTTGATATTTATTACAAGACGATGGCGTACGTGTGTACGTCGAGTTTTGGAATAAATAACGAAAATGTGCAGATTGTTGCTTTTAATCAAAATTTCTATTTTTTAGGTTTCTTAGCTCCATATTTCGAACGCGCTTGCATTCTATCCTTAACACCTGCTGTATCTAATGTTCCTCTAATGATATGGTATCTAACACCTGGAAGGTCTTTTACCCTACCACCTCTAATTAATACAACACTGTGTTCTTGTAAGTTATGTCCTATACCTGGGATATAAGATGTAACTTCATAACCATTAGAAAGTCTAACTCTGGCAACTTTTCTTAAAGCTGAGTTTGGCTTTTTAGGAGTAACTGTTTTTACAACGGTACATACACCTCTTTTTTGTGGTGCTCTGTTGTTGGTTAGCCTTTTATTTTTAGAGTTCCATCCATGTTGAAGTGCTGGTGCTGTTGATTTTGTTACGCCTGTTTTTCTTCCTTTTCTTACTAATTGATTAATTGTTGGCACTTAAATTTCACCTCCTGTTTTTGGTTTTCTTTTTCGACCTTTTTTGTAATATGTTTGTCATATTATTGGTTTTAAAGGCTCTTTGTTGTTACGGGTTTGCATAGTTCAAGCAATTTATCGTAACAATCTATATTTTACCATGGTTTGGATAATTAGTCAATAAAAAACTTGGAAATTTTTTCTTTTCCAAGTTTTCGTCAACATTTTTAATAAAAATTTATGTTTATTTTAATTGTAATTTTAAATAAATTTTCTTAAAATGCATAAAATATATTATATTTATTGTACAAAATACCTGTCAATAATTTTTGATTAGGACACCCTAAAACATCAAAAGTATTTCAAGACTA
>CANRXN010000180.1 GCA_947643945.1 uncultured Clostridium sp. | reverse complement strand
ACCATAACTGCTTTGTAGTGTTTGAAATGTGGTTTTTCCTACTTTTGTCTGCATATCTGCAAGCGTAATTAAAACCCCATCTATTTTTAGATTAGGGTTTATTCGTTTTCGTACCTTATTTATTGTTTGTATTAGCTGTGTCATTCCGTTTTGCCGATAAATAATGAGCTTGTACTGGTATTATTACACTATCACTACAAGCAAGTGCATTAAGAGTAATCATACTTAAACTAGGTCTACAATCAATAATGACATAGTCATATTTATTTTTTACTTCATCAATATAGCCTTTTAGCATATACTCTCTACTCATATTATTAACAAGTCCTACTTCTATCGCCTCTAAATCAATATTAGATGGTACTAAATCAACTCCCTCGCTATGATGTAATATTGCTTCGTTTTCTTCTAATGGAATATCTTTTATTACTTTATCAAGCACAGTTCCTATTGTTTTTTCAAGTTCGTCTGGGTTTCTATAACCTAAACAAGTTGTTAAATCTCCGTTGTGGATCTGCGTCAACAAGCAATACTTTCTTCCCATTTTTAGCTAAACCTACTCCGTAAATTAAGTGCTGTTGTTGTTTTACCTACTCCACCTTTTTGGTTAGCAATGGCAATTACTTTTGTCTTTGACATTTTTAGTTCCTCCTTTCTTTAAAATTTAGTCATTAAAAAATAATGACTATGTTACTTCGCTGTTATGTGAAAAAAACGAATTGTATTTCTACAACTCGTTCATCTACTATCTCTCAATTTATGCTTGTCCTTTATTTCTTGCTTTTTTAATGCTGTATATAACCCTTTTGTCTGTTCTTCACTATTTATCTTTGCTATTTTTATATCTCGTTTTATAATAAATTCTTTTGGCATTTTAAAAGTTCCAATAGCTCCTCCACCATCAAAAAAGTTATATCTTCCGTCTTTATCTTTTCCTAGATAAATTGATATAACATCACTTTTCATTGAATTAGTTAGTGGTAGTTCTATGCTACACAACATTCCTGTTCTCATTTCTTCTAATATTTGTATTGAATCTTTTTCCTGCATTTCCTTTACCTCCTTATTTTGATTTTTTTATTTATATGAATAATTTGTCGAATACTGCTTTAAAATTTCTTAAAATTTATTCTGTGAGTTTTTAAGAGTATTTTTATAGTCATCTTCTATTACCTTTTAATTTTAAGCAAAAAAATAAACGAATTGATTTTTTCAATTCATTTATATAAATCTTGCAAACAGTTTATTTATCTAGCTTTCATCAATTTTATTTTTGAGGTCATCACTATATCTTAAAAATGGTTCCCAATGGTATGACCTTCATCTATCATTTGCTTAACTAGTTCTGGCTGGGTGTTTATAAAGTGTGCTGTTAGAAAAAAGGCTGCTTTTACATCATTTTGTTTTAAGGTTTCTAGTAATTGAGGCGTATACCCTGCTTCATAGCCTTCGTCAAAGGTTAAGTATAAGCTTTTTTTGTCTTTGTTTCCTAAACAAATTCCTTTGTTTTCTTCTAATACTTTTTTGTTTGCTGTTCCTACGTCTGGCTGCTCGTGCTTGTCATTTCATTTGATGCCCCACCCTATTTTTTGGTTGCTTGTGGTTTTTGCTTCACTATTGGTTTGGATTTCTTTTTCTTTTGTTTTGGCTGATAAGATACTTAAAGAAAATATGGCAATTACTAAAATTCCCATTAGTCCATATTTTATGTTTTTCATACTTTATCTCATTCCTTCCTAAAGGCACAAATCTGGTTGAAAAGAATTAAATCTTTCAACCTTCTTTCTCCGTTTTTTTATTATTACATATATATTAAAGTTTTTTTATGGATATGAAAAAAAGATGCTTTGATTTCAAAACATCTTTTGATAATTTTTTAAGTTTTAGCTAACATTTTTTGTATTTTCTCTAATTCTTCATTTGTTATCCCTGTTATTTCTTGTATTTGGTCAACTTCCATATTTCTTTTTAACATATTTTTAAAAATATCTAATCTTCCTTCTAGTCTTCCTTTCCTTGTTTTTACTTATTTTCTTTTTACTTGGATTTTTAACAGATTTTAAAATGATTGAATTTTAATTTTGTTAATTATATTTTATATTAAAACTTTGTCAATATTTTTCCATAATTTTACAAAATAATCATATCTTTTGTTTTCTTAAATTTCAAAAAAAGATTGCTTTTTCAAACATTTTTGTATTATAATACACTTAAATTATGAATTTTAAAGTATTTTATAGAAAAAAGGAGGAAATTATGAAAAACTTTGATGTATCTATCATTATGGGAAGTGATTCCGATTTACCAATTATGAAAGACTGTGCTAAATTCTTAGAGCAGATGGGAATTTCTTACGAAATGAAAATCCTTTCCGTTCACCGTACGCCAGAAAAAGCAACCGAATATGCTAAAACTTTAAAAGAAAACGGTGTAAAAGTAATTATTGCAGGAGCTGGCGGTGCTGCCCATTTACCAGGTGTGTTTGCTGCCATGCTTCCAACTGTTCCAGTAATTGGAATTCCAATTCACACCAAAACCTTAGGTGGCGTTGATTCTTTATATTCCATTGTTCAAATGCCATCTGGTATTCCTGTTGCAACAGTTGCTATCAATGGAGCTAAAAATGCTGGTATTTTAGCAACTTCCATTTTAGCCGTTGGAAACGAAGAATTAAAAAACAAATTAGCTGATTTTAAAAATTCTTTAAAAGATGCCGTATCTGCTAAGGATGAAAAATTACAAACTTTAGGCTATGAAGCTTATTTAAATAATATGTAAAAATAATAGTAAAGGTGGTTTAAAAAATGAAAAAAATTAGTAGTGGAAAAGTTCGTGAAATTTATGAAGTAGACAGTG
>CANRXN010000179.1 GCA_947643945.1 uncultured Clostridium sp. | reverse complement strand
CCATGGTAGTCTTTACGGGAGAGTACATCACAGAAAATGCCATCATTTTTACCTTACTTGCTATTTTCTTATACATGTTAATGTGGAAAATCAAGGAAAGAAAAAAGAGAAACAAAAAAACAGAAGAGCAAATTGAAGCTAAATTAAGCATAGGATTTTTCTTAGGGACTTTCAACATTTTAATGGTATTACTCGTATTATTTATGACAAACAAAGGAGTTTAGAATGAATATAAAAAACCAAAAAGGATACACCGGAATTGATATTGCAATCTCTGTGGTGGTACTATTTATCTTTGTATCCATCATAGCTATGTTATCGTATTCCATTAACAGTTCTGCTAAAGAAATTGACCTAAAAAGCGAAGCAACAGCCATTGCAGTAGAAGAAATAGAAAATCTAAAAAACAAAAACTTTACCCAAATAAGCGAGATGGAGTCTAATAATAATGGAGAACAAGAACCAGTAAAAGTAGACAACAAAGAAGGTTTTTTTAAAACTATAAGCATAAAAGACTATAGCGATCTTACAGAACAAGAAAAAGTTCCAGGGCTTGTAAAACAAGCAACTGTAAAAATATCTTATCAATTTAAAGGAAAAAACCAAAGCGTAGAATTATCAACCATATTTTCAAAGGAGAATTAACATGAAAGGCGAAAAAGGAATTACCCTAATTTCATTAACAATCTATATTATCGTCATGACTATCGTAATAGGTGTGGTATCATTTATTAGTACCTATTTTTACAAAAATGTAGATTCTCTATCAAATGATTTAAACCCTTTAACTGAGTACACCAAATTTAACAGCTTTTTTAGTGACGAAGTAAACCATAACAGCATTAAAATATTAGAATGTAAAGAAAACTTTGTAGCATTTGACAATGGCGTACAATATATGTTTGTTGAAGATAACAAAGCCATTTATCGAAATCAAGTAAAAATTGCAAAAGACGTAGAAAGTTGTAGTTTTGATAATAGCATAAAAAATGGAAAAGATGTAATAACAGTAGAAATCAAAATTGGCGAGCAAGAAGTAAAAAAAGTGGACTACACCTTAAAGAAATAGTAATTTTAGGTAATTTCATAAAAAACGACAAAAAAGAACAAAAAAATAGTATAATAAAAAAGAAAGCAAAAGATAAAATTGCGATATAAAGCAAAGAAAGGAAGGAAATCAAATGGACGTAAAAAAAAGACAACCAATAGGAGTTGAGCTAGTAAAAAGAGGAATCGTAAAAGAAAAAGATATCGAAAACGCATTGCAATATCAAAGAGAACATCCAGACAAAAAATTAGGAGATATTCTTTATATACTAGATGTATGTGATCCCACTACCTTAATCGAAGCAATTGGAGATATCATAGGGGAAAAAGGAATTTTACTAACAGGCGATAAAATCAAAGTAAAACTAACCGAATATTTTTCTTTAGACGTGGCACAAAAAAATAAAGTAGTGCCTTTTGAGGTACTAGCTGGAAAAATCAAAGTATGTTTTGCTAATACCGTAAATACCAAAAATATAAATGCTGTTAAGCTATTGCTATTAAACAAAGGCTTAGTAATGGATAGCTATATCACTTTTGAAAATGATATTGATAGAATTTTAAAATCACTAGAAGGGGAAGTAACAACTGACTTTGGCGTAGAGAGCGAAAACAACGATACGGCAATTGGTTTGGTAGATAGTATTATCAAAACAGGAATCAAAAGAAGAGCAAGTGACATCCATATCGAACCAATGGCAGACCAATTAAGAGTAAGATACAGAATCGATGGAGAGCTATTTACCGCAGCAAAAATCAAAAAAGAAAAACAACAACAAATTATCCGGAAGATTAAAAGCAATTTCTAACATGCACCAAGAAAAACAAGAAGCACAAGATGGAAGAATCTTAATATATGAAGATTACAACATTCGTGTATCTTCCCAACCAAATGTATATGGTGAAAAATTTGTATTAAGATTATTAAAGAAAAACTCTAATATCAAAAATATCTTTGAATTAGGATTCCCAGGAACCGAAGAAAACCTAAGAAAAAGCATTCAAAAGAAAAACAGTATTACTATCATTGCTGCTCCAACTGGAGAAGGTAAAACAACTACACTTTACAGCATTATGGATTACCTAAACAGCCCAGAAATTAACATTACCACCATCGAAGACCCCGTAGAAATTAGAATTCAAGGGCTAAACCAAATTGAAATTGACGAACACAAATCTTCTTTCTCAGGAGCCTTAAGAACGGTATTAAGACAAGATCCAGACATCATATTAGTAGGAGAAATAAGAGATACCGAAACAGGAGAAATTGCTATCCAAGCGGGACAAACAGGACACTATGTATTATCTACCATCCATACTATAGACAGTGTAGAGGTAATAACAAGACTAAGAAAAATGGGATTATCTAATTACGATATTTCTAGTACGTTAGCAACGGCCATTTCACAAAGATTGGTAAGAAGAATTTGCCCAAAATGTAAAAAAGAAAGAAAATTTACCGAAGAAGAAAAGAAAATGATAACCGCCATTGGCGAAAAATACAATATAAAATTTGATGTAAATGGAACAACCTATGATACACCTGGTTGTAAACATTGTAATAATACAGGATACTATGACAGAATTGGAATTTTCGAAGTACTAAATTTAAGCGACGAAATAAAAGAAGCTGTTATGAATGGTAAATCTAGTTTAGAAATTCGAAAAATTGCCTTAGAAGAAGGCTACGAGCCATTAGCAATAGACGGAATTAGAAAAGTTATCAATGGCTATACTACCTTAGAAGAATTAAACAAGAGATTATTAATTTTCTAAAAGAAAACAAAGGAGGAAATTATGAACTTAGATAAA
>CANRXN010000178.1 GCA_947643945.1 uncultured Clostridium sp. | reverse complement strand
ACTAAAGGTAAGAAATGTAAGCGATAGCTATATTGTAAAAGAGACCTTAAAAGCCTATGAGTTTTTTAGAATGAAAAATGTGGATATTGAACTAGTGATTTTAGATGAGGAAAAGCACAGCTATGAAAATTATGTGAAAGAAGAAATTGACAATAGTATTTTAAATCAGCATATTGGTTATTTAAAAAACCAAAGAGGTGGAATTTTTATCTTAAATAAAGGTGAAATTGACAAAAAGGATATTGAATTATTAGAATTTTTAGCACAAATCATCATTGATAGTGATAAAGGTGGACTAAAAAATAATATAAAAGAATTAGAGGAAAATTATTTAGAAAAGCAGGAAAACATAGGACAAGAAGTAGCAATTCCATTATTACCAGAAGAAGACAAAGAAGACATCGACATTTTAAAATCACAAGAAGAACTAAAATATTACAATGAATATGGTGCCTTTTCAGCAGATGGAAAAGAGTATTGGATGCGAATGAACCAAGAAAATAGACTTCCAACCGTATGGAGCCACATTTTAGCAAACGAAAAATTTGGAACCGTGGTGACCGAAAATATGGGAGGTTATAGTTGGTACCAAAACTGCAGGTTAAACCGAGTATCTAGTTGGTGTAATAAGCCAAGCCAAGACATGCCAAGTGAAGTAATTTTCTTAAAAAGTGAAGAGACAAAAAAGGCTTGGTCACTCGGCTTAAATCCAATGCCAGACGACAGAAATTATAATGTGATATATGGCTTCGGTTATTGTAAATATCTTCATAAAAGTGATGGCATCGAGCAAGAGTTAGCGGTATTTGTACCAAAAGAAGAGGCTTGTAAAGTCAGTCTCCTAACATTAAAAAACACAACTCCAAATCGAAAAAAACTAAAATTATACTACTATATCAAGCCAGTCATTGGAGAAGACGAAGTAAAATCAAATGGCTATATTGATTTAACATTTGATGCCAATAGTAATTTGTTATTAGCCAAAAACTTATACCGAGAAGAAATGGAAAAAACGAAAGTTTATATATCTTCTAGTGAAAAAATCAAGTCCTATACAGGAGACAAAAATTTCTTTTTAGGAGATGGCGGAATGAAGGATCCAGAAGGACTTAGAAAAGCATCCTTAAACAATCAAAATTCTTTAGGCAAAAAACCGTGCCTAGCTTATGAAATTGAAATTGAACTAGAAAGCTTTGAAGAAAAGCAGATTTCTATTCTATTAGGGGCAGAAGAAGAGGAAATGGATTGCAAAAACATTGCCTATAAGTATCAAAAAATTACTAATTGTAAGCAAGAATTAAACTTAGTAAAAAAAGGTTGGCAAGACTTTTTAGGAAAATTACAAGTCTATACACCAGTAGAATCTATGAATATTTTATTAAATGGTTGGGTTGTTTACCAAATTATCAATAGCCGTCTATTAGGAAAAACAGGATATTACCAGTCTGGTGGAGCATATGGATTTCGTGACCAATTACAAGATACCATTGGTTTAAAATACTTGGATCCAGAAATCGTAAAACGTCAAATTATAAAACACAGTAAACATCAATTTATAGAAGGAGATGTAGAACACTGGTGGCATGAGCAAAATCAAAGGGGAATTCGAACCAGATTTTCCGACGATTTATTATGGCTTGCCTATTTAACCATAGAATATATTAGCTTTACAGGTGATAAAAGCATCTTAGATATCAAAACCCCATACCTACAAGGAGAACCTTTGCAAGAAGGGCAAGACGAAAGATATGAAAAATACTTGCCAAGTAAACAAGAAGGAACGATTTACGAACATTGTATCAAAGCCATTGAAAGAAGCCTAAACTTTGGCGAAAATGGCTTACCGAAAATTGGCTCAGGAGACTGGAATGATGGCTTTAGCACGGTAGGAAATAAAGGAAAAGGCGAAAGTGTATGGCTAGGATTTTTCTTAAGTTTAATCTTAGAGCATTTTATTCCAATTTGCCAAGAAAGAGGACAAGAAGATTTGGCGAGCAGGTACGAAGAGGTAAGAAACAACTTAAAAAGAGCATTAAATACCAATGCTTGGGATGGAAGATGGTACAAAAGAGCCTTTATGGATGACGGAAATGTACTCCGGAAGCATGGAAAATGAAGATTGTAGAATTGACAGCATTGCCCAAAGTTGGAGTGTTATTTCTAAAGTAGGAGACAATGACAAAAAATATATTTCCATGGAAAGCTTAGAAAATCATTTAATTGACCGAGAAAATGGAATCATTAAATTATTAGACCCACCATTTGAAAAAAGCAAGCTAGAACCTCGGTTATATCAAAGCTTATCTGCCAGGTGTTAGAGAAAATGGAGGGCAATATACCCACAGTTCAACTTGGGTTATCATAGCAGAAGCGATGCTAGGATTTGGTGATAAAGCTTTTGAATTATACCGTATGATAAATCCAATTGAGCATAGTAGAACAAAAGAAGCAAGCCAAAAATACAAAGTAGAACCTTATGTTATACCAGCTGATATTTATGGTGCTGGAAACTTAGCAGGACGTGGTGGTTGGACCTGGTATACTGGTTCTGGTAGTTGGTATTACAAGGCTGGAATTGAGGACTTATTAGGACTAAAAGTAGAGCAAGGCTATTTAAAAATAGAACCTTGTATCCCAAAGGATTGGCAGGAATACCAAATGAAGTATCAACATGGGGAGAGTAAGTACAATATTACGGTTAAAAATCCAAAAGGGAAAAATGGCTTTGTAGCAGGTGAAAGTCAGGTGTTTTTAAATGGCAATGAGGTGGAGAATCGAATTAAGTTAGATGGTAGTAGGAATAGCTATGAAATAGCGGTTGTTTTGTGATGTGCAATTGGGGACGGTTCTTTTTTCACAT
>CANRXN010000177.1 GCA_947643945.1 uncultured Clostridium sp. | reverse complement strand
ATAGTATAATAGACTTTGTTATCATTTTCAAAATAACATAAAATAAAAGGAGAGTGGATTTTATTTTAAACAGAATAAAATATAAAACCAGAAGAAGAATAAAGTGTTTTCATGCTATTATTTTGTCTACTAGTTTAATTGTAGGCTTATTGTCTATTAAAAGTAAGCCAATGTACAAAGTAAGCATTTCTGGAACAGAATTAGGATATGTACCTAATAAACAAGCATTAGAAGAAAAAGTAAAAAACAGCATTTTAGAAGAAGAGGAAAAAAATGTAGATAATATTGTAATAAAAGAAGAACCAGCCTATGTTTTAACTTTTGTAGACACCAAAGATATAGCTAAAAATAAGGAAATAGTAGAAGACAAGGTTGTAGAAGCAGTAAAGCAAGAAGCAACTATTACCTACAAATATTATGAATTAGCACTAGATAATCAGCCAATCGATGCGGTAGATACAATTGAAGAGGCAGAAGAATTAGTTAGTCATATGAAAGAAGAAAAAAATGAAGATTTGGATTTAAGCATTGTAGAAAAATATACGGAAAAGAAAGAAGAAGTAAACACAACAGACTTAGAAGTTGCTAAAAATGAAATGCAAGGAAAAATAACCGAAAAAATGGAACAAATAAAAATCCAAAAGGCAGAAGAAGAAAGAATTAATAGTATGCCAGAAATTAATGGCATAAAATTAGCTTATGTGCCAATAACAGGTACAATAACTTCAAGATATGGGGTAAGTAGCAGAATTAGAAGTAGTAATCATACAGGGTTAGATATTGCAACAGCAAGTGGAACACCAATTAAAGTGGTTGCTTCTGGAACGGTTACGTATGCCGATTATAAAGGTTCTTATGGTAATGTAGTAAAAGTAGATCATGGAAATGGATTGGAAACATGGTATGCTCATACTAGTAAAATGTATGTGTCAGAAGGACAGCAGGTGCAAGCTGGAGATGTGATTGCAGCAGTTGGCTCTACGGGTAATTCAACTGGTCCTCATTTACATTTAGAAGTAAGAGTTAATGGGCAGCATGTGAATCCACAAAATTATTTGTATCATTAGAGATAAAGATATTAAGTGCAAAAGCTTGATATCTTTTTTGAAAGTATCCAAAAATTCCTATAAAAATCCTTGACAAATTTTCCTAATAATATATAATAAAAGTGGTTAAACTAAACACAAAAGAGGAGGAATTTTTTTATGTCTAACAACAACATAAGTGTAGAAGAAGAACAAAAAGTACAAAACATGATAAACGAACTAGTCGAAAGAGCCAAAAAAGCATCAAAAGAATACCTAAAACTAGATCAACAAACCGTAGACAACGTAACAAAAGCTATGTCAATGGCAGGGCTAGAACATCACATGGAGCTAGCAAAACTAGCAGTAGAAGAAACAGGAAGAGGAATCTATGAAGACAAAATAACAAAGAACATGTTTGCCACAGAATATATATATCATAGCATTAAATACGAAAAAACAGTAGGAATTATCAACGAAAACGAAGAAGAAGACTATGTAGAAATAGCAGAACCAGTAGGAATTATTGCAGGAGTAACCCCCGTTACCAACCCAACCTCTACTACCATGTTTAAATCTATCATAGCAGCCAAAACCAGAAACGTTATTATCTTTGGCTTTCACCCATCTGCCCAAAAAAGTAGTAGCAGGGCAGCCGAAATTGTAAGAGAAGCAGCAATTCGCGCAGGAGCGCCAGAAGACTGCATTTTATGGATTGAAGAGCCAAGTGTTTTAGCAACCAGACTTTTAATGAACCATCCTGATGTCAATTTAATATTAGCAACTGGTGGAACGGGAATGGTAAAAGCCGCCTATTCTTGTGGAAAGCCAGCCTTAGGAGTAGGACCACGGAAATGTACCATGTTATATCCACAAAAGTGCCAAACTAAAAACATCAGTAAATGACTTAGTATTATCCAAAGCATTTGACAATGGAATGATATGTGCATCAGAACAAGCAGTTTTAGTAGATAGAGAAATCTACCAAAAATTTGAAGAATTAATGAGAGAAGCAGGATGTTATTTTGTAAATCCCGAAGAAAAAGAAAAACTAAAACTAAGCATGTTCGAATATACCGAAGAATATGGCTTTAAATTAAAATCTCATGTGCCAGGGCAATCACCATACACCATTGCCAAAGAAGCAGGATTTGATGTGCCAGAAGACACAAAAGTTTTAGTAGTATATGAAGAAGGAATCGGGCAAGACTATCCATTCTCCAAAGAAAAATTAAGTCCCGTATTAACTTATTATATTGTAGAAAATGAAGAAGAAGGAATTGAAAAAGCTGAAAAGTTACTAGAATTTGGAGGACTTGGTCACTCAGCAGTCATTCACTCAGAAGATAGAGAAATAAACTTAGCCTTTTCGGAAAAAATGAAAGCAGGAAGAATCATTGTAAATTCTCCATCCACCCATGGAGCCATTGGTGATATCTATAACACCAATATGCCATCTTTGACTTTAGGATGTGGTTCATTTGGAGGAAACTCTACAACAGCAAATGTATCGTCAGTAAATTTGATTAATATTAAAAGAGTGGCAAAAAGGAGAGTTAATATGCAATGGTTTAAAATTCCAGAAAAAATATATTTCGAAGCTGGTTCAATTCAGTATTTAGAAAAAATGCCAGATATCGAAAGAGCCTTTATCGTAACAGACGAAGGTATGATAAAATTAGGATATGTAGATAAAATCCTATATCACCTAAGAAAAAGACACCAATATGTACATGCAGAAATTTTTAGCGAAGTAGAATCAGATCCATCCTTTGAAACCGTAAAAAAAGGTGTAGAATCCATGAAAAATTTTAAACCAGATGTAATTATTGCAGTTGGTGG
>CANRXN010000176.1 GCA_947643945.1 uncultured Clostridium sp. | reverse complement strand
GGGTCAAATGCTAAGGCTAAAGCTGGAAGCGAGTCAGTTACTAGGTTAATCCATAAAATATGGATTGGTAGTAAAATTTCTAAGTGAGAAATATCCGTAATTCCAAACCATTTGGCAAATAGTGGTGTGAGTAAGGTTGCTAAAAATAGCACGACAATTTCTCCTACATTGCTTGATAGTAAGAATTGGATTACTTTTAATATGTTATCATAAATTCTTCTTCCTTCTTCTACCGCTGATACAATGGTCGCAAAGTTATCGTCTGTTAAGATAACATCTGCTGCTTCTTTGGCAACATCGGTTCCTACTATTCCCATGGCACAACCAATGTCTGCTGTTTTAAGTGCTGGGCTGTCGTTTACGCCATCTCCTGTCATGGCAACTATTTCTTTGTTTTTTTGCCATGCTTTTACGATTCTAACTTTATGCTCTGGTGATACTCTAGCATAAACAGAATAGTTTCTTACGTTTTTTTCTAATTCTTCGTCTGTCATTTTTTCTAGTTCTAACCCAGTTATGGCTTCGTCTTCTTTTTCTAAAATTCCTAGTTTTTTAGCAATTGCTGTTGCCGTGGCGATATGGTCTCCGGTAATCATGACGGTTTTGATTCCTGCTGTTTTGCATTTTTCTACTGCTATTTTTGCTTCTTCCCTTGGCGGGTCAATCATTCCAACCATGCCGATAAAGGTTAGGTCGTTTTCAAGGTTTTCCATTTCTTCTTCTAATGGTTTATGGTCAATTTCTTTATAAGCACAGGCTAATACTCTTAATGCTTCTTTTGCCATTTCTTCGTTGTTTTTTCTAATTACTGTTGCATAATTTTCTAAATCTTGTTTTATTTCTCCATTTAGTAAATAGTTTTTACATCTTTTTAGTAATTCGTCTACCCCTCCTTTGGTGTAAACGATGTATTTTCCGTTTTGTTGGTTTACGGTTGTCATTAATTTTCTGTCAGAGTCAAATGGTATTTCGTTTAAGCGAGGGGTTCTATCATATATGCTTGGGCCAAAGTCTAGTTTAAATGCCATGTCAACTAAGGCTGTTTCGGTTGGGTCTCCTGTTAGGGTTCCGGTCACTTCCAATTTTAGTGTCATTGCATAACATGTTAGCATAGACTAGTTTGTTAATATCTTCACTTATTTGTTTTATTTCGCTTAAGTCTTGCGTTTTATCGTCAATGAATATTTTTTCTACTGTCATTTGGTTTTTGGTTAAAGTTCCTGTTTTGTCGCTACAAATTACTGTGCTACTGCCTAAGGTTTCTACTGCTGGTAGTCTTTTTACGATTGCGTTTTTCTTTACCATTTTTTGTACACCAATGGCTAAAACGATGGTAGATACGGCTACCAATCCTTCTGGAATAGCTGCAACAGCAAGACTTACAGCTGTCATAAACATGTGAATTGGTTCTTTTCCTTGTAGTAATCCTATGATAAAGATAAAGGCACAAATGGCTAGGGCTACTATTCCTAGTGTTTTTCCTAATTTGTTTAGTTTTTGTTGCAATGGTGTTTCTTGTTTTTGGGTACTATTTATCATGCCTGCAATTTTTCCTACTTCTGTTGTCATTCCTGTTTCTACTACGATTCCTTTTCCTCTTCCATAGGTAACTAGGCTAGAAGAAAATAGCATATTTACTCTATCTCCAATACCAATTTCCTCTCCTTCAATTTTAGCGTCCGTTTTTTCGACTGGTACGGATTCTCCTGTTAAGGATGCTTCTTGGGATTTTAGGTTGATGGCTTCTAGAATCCTTATGTCTGCTGGGATATAGTCACCGGTGTCTAAGATAGCAATGTCACCTGGTACTAAGTCTTTGGCTGGTACGACTGTTATTTGCCCATTTCGAATTACTTTTGCTGCATGGTCTGTTAGTTTTTGTAAGGCTTCTAAAGACTTTTCTGCTTTGGCTTCTTGGGTTACTCCTATCATGGCATTTACTAATACTACGATTAAAATAATTATGGTGTCTGTTATGCCTTCTCCTTCTGCGATTCCTACTGCTCCTGATACAATGGCTGCAATGATTAATACGATAATGGAGAAGTCCTTAAATTGGTCGGCAAATCTTTGAAATAGTGTTTTTTTCTTGGCTGCTTTTAATTGGTTTAGTCCATATTTTTCTTGCCTTTTTTTCACTTCTTCCTCGCTTAATCCTTTTTCTTGGTTGGTTTGTAACGTTTTTTCTACTTCTTTTACTTCTTGGTTATACCATTTTTTGTTTTCCAAGTTACATTCACTCCTTTTTTATTATTTTTAACATTTTTGGGGCGTTTTAAACGATTTTCTATATGCTTATATAAAAAAAGACCTCTAAAAAGAATGTATTTTTACATCCTTTTTAAAAGTCTCGCTTGACTATTTTTAGCCTTACTAACCAGATATTTTTTAATATCGCGACTGTTGATTAGTAATCAAAAAAGCTACTCCCTTTTAATTATTTATCAATTCCAAATATACAGTTATTATATAAAAACTCTTCTATTTTTTGACTTTGATTGGTATTATAGTAATTAGTTAATAATTCACTAAATTGTTTTAAATATTTATCTTGCACAGTTAAAATTCCTCTTCCTTTTTGAATTAAAATTTTATTTGCACAAATTAAGCTGGTTCTTTTGTTTCCATCCCAAAATAGTTGACTTCTCATTCCATATAGCATATATTGAATGGCTCTTTGGGTAACATTTTCTATTTGTAAAATTTTTTGCAAAGCTTTTTCTACTTCGGTTCTTTCTGGTATCTTAGGCACATATTCTGTTCCTGATATTAATACTTTTCCGTGTTCTAAGCGCTCCCCATTGTAAAGATTCATTTCTTGCTACTTGCTCGTTAATTTTACAAATATAGTCTAGGTTAAATTCTTCTTCTATTGTTGCTATAACATATTTCCAAGCATCTCGTAAATTTAGAATACATTGGATGTCGTTTAGGTTTACATTTGGCACATTGACACCATTTAAT
>CANRXN010000175.1 GCA_947643945.1 uncultured Clostridium sp. | reverse complement strand
CTTTTTATATTGGTTAGCAAGTAAAGACGAAAACTCTGGGATGAGTAAATTACTAAAAGAAGTAATAAACACATTAGGAAATAACAAAACTGCCATTGTCATTCCATTAATTTTTCCATATTCAGCTAGTGCTAAACTATAAGGCAAGCCAAATAAAACTAAGCGATTAGGAATAAGAAATTGCTTTAAAGTAGATAAGCCTGAACGAATATATGAAGTAATAGAAACTGGCAATGTTATTTCTAAAATTCTTCTTTTAAAAGTAATCGTATTAACCACTCGGCTACAAAAAGAAAGCTTATCTTTTTGATATAGAACAAATAGTAAAACAAAAGAACAAATTTCAGCAATTACATCTGCTAAAATCAAGCTAACACAAACACTTTCGACTGTTTCGTTTTCCTGAAAATTAAGAAGTAGGATGCTTACTATCATTTTAATTACTAATTCAAAGCTTTGGCAAAAAGCACTTTTATAACCTTTTCTTACTGCAGAAAAATAGCCATTTAACACACTAGAAATGGCAATAAAAGGTAGTCCCAAAGCAATCAAATAAAGAGGAAATACACTGACCATCGATTTAAGACAGCCACTAACAAGTACATTAGAAAATAACAAAACCAAAAAACTACTTCCTAGTCCTAAAAGGCAACCAAACAAAAGGCAACTTTTAACTGCCTTTAAGCCATCTAAAAAGTTCTTTTTGGCAAATTGCTCTGCTACAATATTAGTTACTGCTAAGCTTAATCCAGAAGTTGCTAATGTTACAAAAAATAAGTAAACTGACATAACTAAGCTAAATACGCCAATTGCTTGGCTACCAATTTTGTTTGCTATGTATAAATTAAATAACATGCCTATGCTTTTCATGATTAAAGCTGTTATAGTTAGTATGATGCCATTGATAAAGAAGATTTTTGTTTTTTTCAAAATATCACCTTTTTAATTAGTATTATTGTTTTGAGGGAATATGTGTGAAAATATAAATAAACAAAAAGGAAAGTACTAGAAATGGTACTTTCTTTATTTTAAAGTTGAAAAAAAATAATTTATATGATAAGATTTTGACATAAAAAGTAATATAAAAAGGGGAGGAAAAAAATGAATTTGAGCAAGTTTATTTGAAAGTAGAAGCAATCTTACACCAAAGCTAGCAATAGAAGTAATGAGGCTAACCATTTTAATAGGTGATGCCATGATAAAAGCAATGGAAAGTAGAGGAATTAAAATAGAAAGAATTAACTATCAAGAAAATGGAAATTGGGCGCTTCAAAGAGGAGAACCACCTGTTTTCCATATCCACTTATATGGTAGAACGAAAACTTCCGTAACTCAAAAATGGGGAGAAGCAGTTGTTTTTCCTAATAAAGCAACTGGGTTTTATGATGGATTTGAACCATTTAATGAAGAAGACATAAAAGAAATAAAAAAATATTTAAGTCATTTAGAAAAAGACGAAAAATATAAACTTGAAAATTGGGATTTAGTATCATAATAAAGGAGCGAAACTAATGCAAAAAAACAAAAAATGTAAAATAGTACTATTTACAGACATACACTATTTAGACAAAAGACCAGAAAAAATAGACTTTGCTTTAAATAGAAAACTAACACAATATGCCATACCTATATTAGAGAAATTAACTGACAAAATTAATAATAACCTAAAGCCAGATATCAGTATCAATTTAGGAGATTTAATCGAAGACACCTACAATCACGATAGAGATATTGCCAATTTAAATTACATTTGGCAACAATTACAAGCTATAAAAAAGCCATTTTATTCTACAGTTGGAAACCATGATTTACGAATAATGAACCAAAGAGAAGAAGTTGAAAACATTATGGGATATAACCATTCTACTTTTTCTGTAGATATAAATGGTTATCATTTTATCCTATTAGGCATGGAATTAAGACATGATTTAGGATTAGAAGAAGGCGGAATTTTTAAAGCTCAATATATTTCAAAAGAAGATATTGAATGGCTAAAAAAAGACTTAAACAACAATCAATTACCATGCTTAATTTTTACTCATTTTGGGTTAGCTGAAGATAAAATGGAAGGGAATTTTTGGTTCGAAAAAAATCCAGAATGTGCATTATTAAAAAATAGAAAAGATATAAAAGAAATCATTAAACAAGATAAAAACGTATTAGCTGTTTTTTCTGGTCATCAACATTGGACAAAAAAGCTACAAGAGGATGGATTGCCTTATTATGTGCTAGGCTCTTTAACAGAAAATATAAATAATGATGGTATACCAGATGGTGTTTATTTTGAAGTAAATTTAGAAAATAAAAATATGGAAGTTATAGAACATCATATTTTAATTAATGATTAAGTGGAGGAAAAATAAAATGTTACAAGGAAAGAAATTAATTATTTTTGACTTAGATGGAACCTTAATAGACTCCATCGGTATCTGGAATGAAATTGACAAAAAACTAATTGAAACCATAGGAAATTGTAAAGTAGAAGATAACCTTGATATAGGAAAAAGGAGAGACCAAAAGCTAAAAGAGTATAGTAAATGTGAAGATGCCTATTTAGAATATTGTAAATTTTTAAAAGAAGAATATCATTCCCAAATGCCAGAGCAAGAAATAAAAAAGTTGAGATATGAAATAGCAAATCAATATTTAAAGGAAACGATTGATTATAAGCCAAATGCAGAAAGAGTATTACACTATCTAAAAGAAAAAGGATATATCTTAGCAATTGCTAGTACTACAAATGACCATACAATAGAAATTTATAAAAAAGAAAACAAAAATATCGTAAATAAAGCAAATCTTGAAGATATTTTTTCTATTATTTACTCTAAAGGTGCTGTACGAGAACTAAAGCCAAACCCAGCTATTCATAATAGAATCTTGAAAGAATTAAATCTTAAACCAGAACAATGTTTAATTATTGAAGATTCATTAATTGGTGTAGAAGCAGCCAATAATGCCAAAATAG
>CANRXN010000174.1 GCA_947643945.1 uncultured Clostridium sp. | reverse complement strand
TGTAAGTTTTCTGCCATTTGTTGTTCTGTTAATTCTTCTCCGTTTAATAATAAATCTTCTATTATTTTAATCCTTTTTTCTTTTTGTATCGTTCTTTTTGGTATTGATTTTATTTTTTCAGGTAATCTACCATTTTCTCTTAAATATATTTGGTCTCTTACCACTGAGTTTCTACTTACACCTAATATTTTTGCTATTTCCTCTCCTGTTTTTTTCTTTTTTGTCAACTTTTCTACCTTATTTCTTCTTTCTTCAATAGACATTTCATTTATCAGTGTTATCCTTCCCTGGTCTGCTAAAATTTTTTTATATCGCGTTACAGTTGATCTCTTTATATCTAATATTTTTGCTATTTCTTCTCCTGTTTTTTTCTTTTTTGTCAACTCTTCTACCTTATCTATTTTTCTTTCTATCTCTTTTCTTTGTTCTAATGATACTGGCATTTTTTCTCTCCTTTTACACTACTAATCCTGCTACAAGTCCTATTAACGCTCCCACAAACACTTGAATCGGTGTATGACCTAACACCTCCACAAGTCTTTCAGACACCTGAACACCGGTTAAACCAGGTGTTTCAATCAATTTATTTAACAAGGTTGCTTGTTTTCCTGCCGCCCTTCTTACTCCGGCAAGCATCATACATAACAACAAATGCTACAATTAAAGCAACGGCAAATACAGAAGTTCCCACTCCTTCATATTTCCCTATTAAAGTTGCTAAAGAAGCTACTACCGCTGAATGAGAACTTGGCATACCGCCCAGCTCCCATAATTCTTTTAAAATTAAATTTTTTGGTTGTTACCAAATCATAAATTAGTTTAAATAATTGTATTCCAAACCATAAAAAGAATGGTACATAAATATATTTGTTTTGCACAAATGTAATAAAGTCATTCATGTTTTATTTTCTCCCCTTTGTTAATTTTTCTTTTGAATTTTTCTTTAGTTTTCGAAGTTTTCTTCTTTCATTTCTCCGTCTTTGCTTACTAGAATAGTTATCTTTTTTTCTGCTTCTTCTAAGGTTTTGTTACATTCTTTTGAAATTTTAATTCCTTCTTCAAATTTAGTAACAGAGTCTTCTAAGCTTAGCTCTCCTTTTTCTAGTTCTTGCACAATGTTTTCTAAACTTTCCATTTGTTCTTCAAAGTTTTTACTCAAAATCGCTTCCTCCTTTACATGATTTTAGCTTGTTTTTGTCCGTCTTGGAATTTGATATCAATTACGTCTTCTTTTTTTAATTCTTTTGCTTGTTTTATTACTTTTCCATTTTTTTGGGTTATTGTATACCCTCTTGCTAACGTTTTTAACGGACTATAGGCATCTAGTTTAGCAATTAACTTGCCATATCTTGTTTTTTCTTTTTCTTGCTTCTCTTTTATCAAGTTTTCCATTTGTTTTAGTAAATTATCCATTCGCATATAATTTTCTTCAATTTTTCTAGTTGGTTCTTTAAACACAAAACTTGCCATCACTTTTTCATATCTTAATTTCATGATTTCAACTTTTTTGATTAAAGAACTTCTTAATCTATTTTCATAAGTTATAATTTTTTGCTTTACTTCATAGACATCTGGTACTGCTAATTCTGCTGCCGCAGATGGCGTTGGTGCTCTTAAATCTGCTACAAAATCTGCTATCGTAAAGTCGGTTTCATGTCCTACAGCTGATATAACAGGAATGCTAGAATGGTAAATACTATGGGCTACAATTTCTTCGTTAAAAGGCCATAAGTCTTCTAAAGAACCTCCTCCTCTTGCTAAAATTAGTACATCAGCTAACTTGTTTTTGTTCATGTAATGGATGGCATCTGCTATTTTTTCGGCCGCTCCCTCTCCTTGTACTGGAACAGGAAGCAAGCGGATTACTACATTCGGGTTTCTTCTGGTAGAAACATTGATAATGTCTTTAATAACAGAACCAGTTTGTGAGGTTAATACTCCTATTACTTTTGGCATCATAGGGATTTTTACTTTATGTGTTTCTTCGAATAGTCCTTCTTTTTCTAATCGATTTTTTAGTTCTTGAAATTTTGTATATAAATCGCCTAGTCCATCTTCTTCCATAGCTTTGGCATAAATTTGATATACGCCATCTCTTTCAAAAACAGATACTGTGCCAAATACAAATACCTTCATTCCGTCTTTTGGCATGAAGTTTAATTTTTCTGCATAGGATTTAAACATAACACATTTTATTAAAGAGTTTTCGTCTTTTAAGGTAAAATACATGTGACCAGTGTAATGGTTTTTAAAGTTCGAAATTTCGCCTTTCACTAAGACGTTGTTTAAAAATTCGTCCTTAGCTATTTTATTTTTAACATATTGATTTACTTCTGTTACGGTTATGGCATATTCGGCATATTTCATTCTTTGTTTTCTTTCTCCTTTACAATGCTTGCTAGCATTCCATTTACAAAATTCTTAGCGGTTTCTTCTCCATATTTTTTAGCTAGCTCTACTGCTTCGTTGATTACTACTTTAAATGGTATTTCGGTATATTGTAGTTCATATATGGCAAGTTTTAAGATAGCTAAGTCGATTTTTGAAATTCTTTCTAGTTTCCATTCTGCTTTTAAGTTTTCTTTGATTTTTTGGGTGATTTCATCTTTATTTTTTTCGATTCCAAAAATTACGTCTTTTATGTAGGTTTTCGCGTTTTTGTCTGTAATTTCATTGCTTTCTTCGTACAATTCGATGGCTTCGGTTAAGTCTTCTTGTTTTTGGATTTCTAAACTATATATTAGTTTGAATGCTTGGTCTCTTATGGCTGTTCTATTCATATTTGTTCCCTTTCTTATTCTAGTTCTAGGCGAATTTACATTTTATCAATAAATGCCTTTAATTTTGTTTTAACATCTTCTTTGTTTTGTTGTACATAGTTTCCTACTAATGCCCCTAATACTAGTATTACAATTGCTAATATTAAGTCATGTAGTCTGGTTATTAATACTAAAATAGCAATGACAATTCCAATAATGGCTCCTTTGTATTGCGTCCAAAATTCTT
>CANRXN010000173.1 GCA_947643945.1 uncultured Clostridium sp. | reverse complement strand
TCCTGTGTATGATTTTTCGATTACCAATCAAAATAACGAAACGATAAATTTGTCGATTGCTAAAAAAGGTGGGCATATTGTCTCTATGAATAGTAACCGAGAAGTTACCGCAGAAGCAATCAGGCAAGAAGAAGCTGACCAAAAAGCCAAAGAATTTTTAACGCAAAAAGGCTTTCCAAACATGAAAGAAACCTATTATCTAAAACAAGAAGGAATTGTCACTATTAATTATGCAGCAACCCAAGAAGATGTAGTTATGTACCCAGATTTAATCAAAGTAAAAGTAGCTTTGGATAATGGCGAGGTTTTGGGTATGGAAACAACAGGATATTTAAATAATCATACTACAAGAGATGTTAAAAAAGTAAATATAACAAAAGAAGAAGCCAAAAAGACAATAAATAAAAATTTAGAACTTCAAAGCGAAGGGTTGGCAGTTATTCCAACTGAGTGGAAAACAGAGATTTTATGCTATGAGTTTAAAGGAAAAGTAGAAGATAGAGAATTTTTGGTGTATATCAACGCAGAAAATGGTAGAGAAGAGGATATTTTAATTATTACCAATACACCAAATGGGACATTGGCAATGTAAAATGTACGACTTGACGGAAGTTATGTGAATGTGGTATCATATAATTAAAGTAGCAATGTCGAAATTTTTCAAAAAAGAAGGGAGGAAGCCCAAAGTTTAATATTTGGGCGAAAAGATATGACAGCAAAGGAAGCACGGCAAAAGACAACAGAAGGGTTAGGAGCGCTAGCCAAGAAAATCCTAATAATGCTAGCAATAAAAATGATTTTTCTAATCATTTTTGTAATAGCAGTTACAATTTTTCTTCCTAGAAATGACCTCATTAACGGTATAGCTTTAGCTGTAACCGTAGTGTGTGTAAAGCACACAGGGGGAAAAATGGATGAATTAGATATCATCGAAAGAGAGCTGGGATTTAGAGGAATAAGCTTCTAAGAAAAGGAAAACGGGGACTGCAATGCAGATCCCGTTTTTCAATAATTTACTAATGTCTTTTATAAGTATCTTTAGAAAGTAATTGTTTATCCACAACTTGCCCGTCACGTTTTAAAATCTTATAAGCTTCAGAATAGATAGCCGTAGGTGTTCTTCCTGTTTCATAAGAAGAAATTTGAACCTCTACATCGTCTTCTTGCCTCATACCAAAGATTTGGAAATTAGCAATCCCGCCAGAAACAGAACAGATTAACTTAATTGGATAATTTCTATTATTTTTAAATTGAAAATCAAGAGCCCCATACACAACCGTTGCATCTCTACTTGCTGTTACGTAAGATGGTACAAATTGATGGTTTGTTCTTTGGGTAATCTCTAAATTGGCGAAAACAACCGCATTATATAGCGTAGAAGTAATTTGGCAAATACCGCCACCAAGGCCATCTTCGACTCTTCCTTGCACATAAATAGGAGCTTCTTTATAACCAGCACTAATCGTCCTTGCTCCAACCACTTTATTATAAGAAAAAGTCTCGCCAGGCATCAAAACGGTACCATTTATTTTATTAGCAGCAAGGATTAAATTGGTTGTTCGATTTCGGTTACTAGCAGCATATCTAGTCGAAAAAGTGGATAGCAAATCAGGAAAAGCTTCTGTTCCAATCATATTAGTTGTAACATTAGGAGTAATTATATGTAAAGGAATAGAATATTCTTCTTTTTTCTCATTTTCAACTAATGCTTTTGCTTCTTCCAAAGAAATTTTAAAATCTACCCCATTTTCAGAAGGATGAATTTCAAAAGGATCTTTTGTGTAATAGGCATCAACTGGATCTTTTTTCACTTCTTGATAAATCTTTTCCATATTGATGTTATCTGGCTTTTGTGAGGTGACTGCAATTTCAATTGGATTTTTTAAAGCAGAGAAAGTAGAAATAGAATTTTTGATGGCTTCTATGGTAGCATCAACATCAACAACATTTCCTTCTTTTCCTGCGGTAACAATCAATTCAGCGTTTTCTAAGTAATAACTGCTTTGCACTACGGCGTCTGGTAATTGGGAAGATAAGCTTTCCAAATTTTTTGATAAAGATTTTTTGTCAAAGGTAATTTTGGGTTCGATGTTTACAGACCCAAACATCATAGACAAAACTTCTAAATTATTTTCAAAAATATTTCCTTCTCTTCCTACTTGAAAAGCAGAATTGCAAGCAGCCTTTGTATCGAAAGCAAAATTCATTTGTGATAAAGAAATGGTTGTTTCAAAATCGCCACGTTTTAAAGTGATTTCCTCTGGTAATTTATCTTTTAAATAATTATCTAGTTGATATTTAGCGTCGGAAGGACTAAGCCCTGATACATCAATTTCTTTAATATGTACACCAGATATAATGTTGGTATTAAAAACATTATAAAGGGTAAAAATGGTAAAACTTAAGCAAAATATGGAAATTACAGCAATCACACAAATTGTAACAATTGAAGATAATTTTGTTTTCTTTTTTTCAAGAGGAACATAAGGAACCCATTGGTTTTGCTGTTCTTTGACATTATTTTCTTTTATTTTACCTGTTTCGTTTTTTAAATTGTCATTTTCTTTTGTTTCTGGTTCTTTTATGATTTCTTCTTGTGCAGGTTTTTTTTCAATTTCTTCGCTTTGTTTAATTTCTTTTTTTGCAGAAATAGCTTTTTCTTTTTTTTCTAAAAGTTCATTCTTACTGCTCATTTTTAATCTCCTTAGCATTCATAATCTAATTAATTATATCACATTTTGACAAAAAAAGTATAAAAAACATAAAAAATGTCAAAATAAAATTAAAAAAATTGCTTATACTATAATTATAAAACTTAAATTTAAGTTTTATGATAAAATCTTTTATAGATTTATTTTAGGAGGATGTTATGTCTAGAAATAGTAAATTAATATCTGAAAATTTAAGAGAAGAAATAGCAAAAGAATTAGGTGTTTATAACCAAGTAAAACAAGATGGAGGAAGTTGGGCTAACGTGTCTTCAAAACAATGTGGTAACATTGTAACTAAGG
>CANRXN010000172.1 GCA_947643945.1 uncultured Clostridium sp. | reverse complement strand
GGTATAACAGCTTCTAGAGTAAAATGGATTGAGAAAAAAGGAATTAAGTACATGCCAACTTGGCACCCAGCAGCATTACTTCGTGACGAAACGAAAAAAATTGACTTTATTAATGATTTGAAACTAGTACAAGAAAGCTTAGAATAGGTAGTCACTTTCATTGACATACCAAAATATCTATCATACAATAACAAAAAAACAAATAAGGAATGAAACAAAAATGGAAGAAATAAGCAAAAAAGCAAATTACTGTTTAAATTGCAAAGTAAAACCATGTGCAACAAAGGGATGTCCATTAGGAAATCAGATCCCACAATTTATAGAACAAATAAAAGAAAAAAATTATCAAAAAGCCTATGAAATATTAGCCGAAACGACTGTGTTACAAGGTGTTTGTGGGAGAATTTGTCCCCATCAAAAACAATGCCAAGGTTCCTGTGTAAGAGGAATTAAGGGAGAGCCAGTAACAATTGGCGATTTAGAAGCATTTACTTTTGATTTTATGAGCCAAGAAGAGGACAGTTTGCTAAACAGTTATGCCGAAGAAATGGCAAAAAATAAAACCAATAAAAAGGTAGCCGTAATAGGTGGAGGACCAGCAGGACTAACAGCTAGTAGCTTTTTAACAAAAGAAGGCATGCGGTGTTACCATCTATGAAAAATATGATTATTTAGGTGGTTTGCTAGTACATGGCATTCCAGAATTTAGATTGCCAAAAGAAATTGTCCAAAAAACAGTGGATAAGATTTTACGATTAGGAATAGAAGTTAAATACAACCAGCAATTAGGAAAAAATCTTTTTTTAGAAGATTTAGAAGCAAAATATGATGCTATTTTCTTAGGTATAGGAGCTAATCAATCTGCTAATATGGGAGTAGAAGGAGAAAACTTAAATGGTGTATTTGGCGGAAATGAACTGTTAGAGTATAACCAGCATCCAGACTATAGCGGAAAAACAGTAGCTGTTGTTGGTGGCGGAAACGTAGCGATGGATTGTGCAAGAACGATTAAAAGGCTAGGTGCAAAAAACGTTAAAGTTATTTACCGAAGAGCTAGGGAACAAATGCCAGCTGAGGAAAAGGAAGTTAAAGAGGCAATGGAGGAAGGCATTGAGTTTTTATTCCAAAATAACATTGTAAAAATTATAGGAAAAGACAAAGTAGAAGAAGTAGAATTAATTAAGACTAAATTGGTGCAAAAGGAAAATGATATTAGATTGGTGCCAATTAATATTGAAGGCAGTAATTACATTAAAAAAGTAGATTATATCGTAATGGCACTTGGCTCTAAGGTAGAACCATTTGTTAAAAAACTAGGATTAAAGACGAATCAATGGGGAAATATCGAGGTAAATGAAAAGTATCAAACCTCTAATCCTAAGATATATGCAGGTGGCGATTTGGCAGGAATGAAGGGTACGGTTGCTTGGGCAGCGTATTCTGGAAGAGAAGCAGCCAAAAGCATAGCAGAAAATTTAAAAAATGATTAGAAAAGGACCTAGTAAGAGCAAAAAAGAAAAAGAATTGAAAGTAATTAAATTAGAAGTTCTAGTATGATTTTATGGAAAATGTTCGCGCTTGACGTGAAAGGGTGCCATAAAATCAACGTAGAACTCCTATGAAAATTACTTGAACGAGATTCTTTTTCTTTTTTGGCTATTTAGTAAGTTTTCTCTTCTTCTGTAGTACTTCCTAAAATAATCTTTTTAAGAGTTTTTATCACATGAAGAAATATATTATCTTTTTTGGTAATAACTTTAAGTGAAGTTTCATATTCACCATTTTCTATTAAATTGTATTTTTGTTCTAACTCTTCCATTTTAGAGACATAGTAGTCATTAAAGAAAGTATAGCCTTCTGTGTAGCCAATTAAATCTTTAAAAGTATATAATTTTCTTCTATATTCTTCAATTTCCTCTAAGTCACTAATTGCATCAAATGCGGTATTAAAATAACTAGAAATAATAAGATTTTGTGTTCTCATAAAAGTTAAGGTTATTTCATGTTTTAGCTCGTCAATCTTTTCAATCATGCCATCTACTTTTCTATTTCTATCGTCAATTTGTGCAATTTTATTATTGATTTTGATAATTTCTTCTTCATGTTCTAAGATGTCGTCAATTGCATTTTGAATTGCCATAAACACTTTAGGAGAGGTTAAAGAAGAAAAAGCGTTTTTAAAGTTATCATTACTTTTCAAAGTGCTTTCAAATAAAATATCTTCCCCTGTTAAGTAAGCTAACTGGTTAACTAAACAGCATTCTAAAGGATAATAAGAAGGACTGGTTGTTTCAAAACTAATACCGAAATACTTTACATATTCTTTAGGGATACCATTAATTTTAGAAGATATTAATTGAACTGCAGCTTCGTTTAAGCCAAGTCCATAAATTTTAAATTCTGTATAATCACAAAGTCCCATTCTGACTAAATAATTTCGCTTATCTTTTACTTCTTGTAAGTAATGAATACATTCATGTATGGCAAATTCTTCTAAGTCTTCATTGGCGATATGTTCGTTAAAGTAAATAGACGTATTTTTATAAAAATAATTTGCTTCTGCCATACCCTCAGGCATTTTAGCACGATACATATTTAACCTAGACAGTTGAATAAATAATTCATTTTGATTAAAACCATAATCAGGAAAGGTGTCACAAATTTTTTGTGATAGGTTTTTTGCCATTGAATTAATTTTTAGTGTATCTAGGGCTTCGATTACTTCAATTCCATCTTTTTTTAGATCGGTTTCTATACTCATAGACAATTCTCCTTAGCATAATCTATCCTTATTATACTATAAAAAAGAGCCTCTTGTGTTTCAAAAGTGTTAAATGTTTTTTACAGTTTAATGACAGGAAAATTTGCCCTTAATGTCGAAAAATGTCGAAAACTTTTTCTTGACATATTAGTTCTAGGCGTGTATAATAATAAAACAATCGATTGTAGAAAAAAGTAAGAAAGGAGGAAAAAAATGGATCATGAAATGAAAAATGAGATTTTAGTTGCCATTGGCAAAGTT
>CANRXN010000171.1 GCA_947643945.1 uncultured Clostridium sp. | reverse complement strand
ATTTGTAAATTACAAAAAGGAGAATCCATCCTTACAGAAAATGGCGGAATGAGTTGGATGGACAATGGAATTACCATGAAAACAACCACAAATGGTGGAATTATGAAAGGAATTGGAAGAGCCTTTGCAGGGGAATCTTTATTTATGAATGTATACACAGCAGAACAAGACAATGTAGAAATAGGATTTTCTTCTTGTTTTCCAGGACAAATATTAGAATATGATTTAAAAGAAGGAGAAACCATCATCGCCCAAAAACGTGCCTTTCTATGTTCACAAAATACGGTAGAGATTTCTATGCAATTTCGTAAAAAACTAGGAGCAGGATTTTTTGGAGGAGAAGGATTTATCATGCAAAAAATCACAGGACCAGGTAAAGTATTCCTAGAAATTGATGGTTCTGTTGTAAAAAAAGAATTACAAGCAGGTGAAAAACTAAAAGTAGATAATGGTTATGTAGCAGCCATGACAAAAGATGTAAAACTAAACATTGAAACCGTAAAAGGTGTAAAAAACATTGTATTTGGAGGAGAAGGACTATTCTTAACTACACTAGAAGGACCTCGGTACCGTATGGCTACAAACTATGCCAATTTCAAAATTATCAAGCTTATTATATATGGGAACAGCAAGATAAAACTTTTTAATTATGGCGAGCCTTAGATTTTTTTAAAATTTGCGTTTGATAGATTTCTTAGCCGTAGCATTTTATATGCGTACGGATAAGTTATGCGTAGCAAATCTTAGGCTCGCTTTTTTATATTATGTTTTTTATAGGATAGGTATATAAATGATTAGAAAAGTAATATACTATAAAAGAAGCAGATTGTAAGATTTAAGAAGGGAAGAGATAAAAAATGAAAGTAATATTAGTAAATGGAAGTCCACATGAAAAGGGATGTACCTATACCGCCTTAAAAGAGGTAGAAAAAACATTAAATAAAAATGACATTGAAACTGAAATCTTTTGGCTAGGAAATAAACCAGTAGCTGGATGCATTGGTTGTGGGAATTGTTTAAAAACAGGAGAATGTTTTGTAAAAGACAAAGTAAATGAATTTTTAGAAAAAGTGCCTACAACAGATGGCTTTATTTTTGGTACACCAGTACATTTTGCTGCAAGTTCAGGAATGCTTTCTTCTTTTATGGACCGTGTTTTTTATGGTAGAAGAAACTTATTTAGTAATAAGCCAGCCTCAGCAGTAGCAAGCTGTAGAAGAGGTGGAGCAACCGCAACCTTAGACGAAGTGAATAAATACTTTGGTATTAGTAACATGCCAATTGTATCTTCTCAATACTGGAATATGGTGCATGGAACCAAGCCAGAAGAAGTGCTAAAAGACGAAGAGGGAATGCAAACTATGAGAACATTAGCAAATAATATGGCATGGCTATTAAAATCAATTGAAGCAGGGAGAAAAGCAGGAATTGTGGTACCAAAAAATGAACCAGTAATTAGCACGAATTTTATAAAATAAAGACAGCAAATGATTAAGTCGAAGAGGAATTTTCCCTTCGACTTAGCAATAATATTGCTTCTGCTTGTTATATTAATAGTCAAAAATATTTTTAAGATTATTAGAAAATCTTGCCAATCACTAAAAATAGAGATATAATAAGAAAAAATAAAGCGATGTTTTTTGACCCCGTCCCAAAAAACATCGCATAGAAAAAGGAGATTTAATGGTATGAAAAAAATAATGTTAAAAACGATTATGCTAATAGCTATTGTGTTACTAGCATATGCAAATTTAGGACAAGCACAAGCGATAGAAAATAACCAAATAACACAAGAGAGGATAGAAAGTTATGTAAAAGATATAGACCCGAACAATGTTACCAAAGAAGATATTTTAAAAGTATATGACGAAGTAAGCAAAGACTATTCGCCAGAGAACATAGCCGATATGTTAGAAGAGAATGCAAAAGAAATAGAAGCACAAGGAGTTAGCAAAGACATCGTTTCTGCAGGAGCGGAGTTTATTAGGCAAACCGATAGTCAAAACATAAGAAAAATAATAGAAGATGATATTGATATAGAAGATATTAAAGAAAAAATACAAAAAGGTTATACGGCAGACCAAATTCTAAATAGCATGGTACAAGAAACCCCAACCACAAAAAAGGTAGAAATCGCAACAAAAGTGCTGTTATCTAATAAAATCATAAAAACAATTGTAACAATAGCAGTAATATTATTTATCTATGGAACCATTCTTAGATGGATTATTTATACAAAAGCGGGAAAACACGGTTGGGCAGCAATTGTGCCACTTTACAGACAAATTGTGATGTACCAAGTTTGTGGACTATCTCCATTTTTGATGCTACTTTGGTTAGTTCCTATATTTGGCTGGCTTGCTATGTTAATAATTGCCATTATGAAAAGATTTTGTTTGGCAAAAGAATTTGGAAAAGGAGCTGGATTCCGGATTTGGCTTATTACTATTTTGGCCAATTTTCGAAAGCATTCTAGCATTTAACCCTAACATCCAAAAAGACTAAAAAGAAAGCGTGAAAAAAGAAAAATGAATGGAAAACGGAAAAATAGGAGTTTTTGACTCTGGAATCGGCGGAGTAACAGTCTTACGGTGAAATTCTTAAAAGCTTACCCAAAGAAAATTACATCTATTATAGCGATTCTAAAAATAATCCGTATGGCGACAAAACAGAAGAAGAAATCAAACAACACTGTGACGAAATTGTCCAATATTTGATAAAAAACAATTGCAAAGCGATTGTAATAGCCTGCAATACGGCAAGTGCAAAAGCTGCAAAATTCCTAAGAAAAAAATATCCCCAAATGCCGATAATTGCCATTGAGCCAGCTTATAAAATGGTGCATGATTATAGTTATGATAAGAAAACCTTGGTAATGGCAACCAAAGGAACAATAGAAAGCGAAAAATTCAATCTATTATTAAAAAAATATGATAATCATAAAACTTACCTTTTACCTTGTGTAGGATTAGCCGATAAAATTGAGGCAGGAAATCAAGAAGAAATCAGAAAATATTTACAAGAGAAATTAGATTGTTATAAAAACAAAGTAGAAAACGT
>CANRXN010000170.1 GCA_947643945.1 uncultured Clostridium sp. | reverse complement strand
AAAAAAAGATCAAATATTAAGATTACCATCTTATTTAGTAAATTATTTAGAAAAGGAAGGAGCAAAAATAAATGAAAAAATGGATATTAGGAATTTATCGAAGGCGATCATTTGATGAAAAAATAGAAGAAGAATCAAATAGTGTTGTTAATCAAAAGAAACTAATAGATGATTATTTAGTTGACAAGAATGATATAATCATATATAAAGACTATGTTGATGATGGTTATACTGGAACTGATTTTAATAGACCCGGATATAAAAAAATGCTTAATGATATTAAGAAGAAAAAAATAAATGGTGTAATAGTAAAGGATTTATCAAGATTAGGAAGAAATTATATAGAAGTAGGAAATTTTATTGATGAGATAGTACCAGAGTATGGTTTAAGATTTATTTCAGTAAATGATAATGTAGATTCCTTTAAAAATCCTAATATGATGGATTCACTAGAAATACCATTTAAAAATCTTATGAATGAAAGTTATTCTAAAGATTCATCAAAGAAAATGCGTTCATCACTTAAAGCAAGTAAAAAGTCTGGTAATTTTATTGGTAAAACTGCTCCTTTTGGTTACTTGAAAGATCCAGATGATGTGCATAAACTTATTATTGATAAAGACGCTGCAAAGATTGTAAAAAAGATATTTGATTTAGCATTAAAAGGTAAAAGTAAGCAAGAAATAGTAGAAGAACTAACTAATAATAATATTTTAACACCAAGTGTTTATTTGAAAGAAAAGCATAATATAAAAGTTAGTAGAATAAGTCATAAATGGAACACCAAGATGTTAGATACTATATTGCAAAATAAAACATATATTGGAACTCTCGTTCAATGTAAAAGAACTAGAATAAGCCATAAAACTCATAATATGGTAAGAGTGGCTGAAGATGAATGGATTATATCAGAAGAAAGACACAATGCTATAATTAAGGAAGAAGTTTTTTATCAAGTACAAGACATTTTATATAATAGAAATGTAAAAGTAAATAAAGATGGTAAATTTTATAAATATACTGGTTTTGTAAAATGTTCGGAATGTGGTGCTAACTTATATAGGAGAGTTAAAACTAAAAATAAAAGAAAAAAAGTATTTTACTATTGTAGTACCTATATTAACACCAAGCAATGTAATAAACACTATATTCAAGAAAAAGAATTGGATGAGATAGTTTTAAAGAGTTTAAATCAGCACATAGGATTAGTATCTGATGTTGGTAAAAAAATTGATGATGTTGTTTCGTTTTCAAGAACTGAATATAATGCTGAATTGAAAAGAATTAGAATAAGTGAAATTGAAAAAGAATTAGAAAAATATCAGTCATTATTAAATGAATTAGTAAAGGACTATAAATGTGATTTTATATCGCAAGAAGATTATGATGATTTTAAACAAAAATATTTATATGAAATCAACAAATTAAATATGGAAAAAGAAGATTTAAAAATCAACAAAATAAATTCTTATAATTTGGAATGGCTAGATAATTTTAAAAAGATAGAAAAAATAGAAATAATAGATAGAAATGTTGTTGATAGTTTTATTGAGAATATATTTGTTGATGATGAAAAAGGAGTAGATATAATTTTTAGATATAATGATCAATACAAATTTGTAAAAGGGTATCTGAAAAGTCAAAACAATGTGGTATAATATATAAGGAAAAACACTTGATTTTTATGTTGTAAAAAACGGTGCGAAAGGAGAAGATTTTTATGAATAATAATGAAGCACAGGGGGGGTTACAAAAAAGTGTAATCAACTGGTATCCCGGTCACATGGCAAAAACCAGAAGGCAAATAGAGCAAGACTTAAAAATAGTAGACATCGTAATCGAACTATTAGATGCAAGGATACCAATTTCTAGTCAAAATCCAGACATAGCAAAAATTACAAAAGGAAAGAAAAAAATCGTCGTATTAAACAAATGTGACTTAGCAGACGAAAAACAAAGCAAGGCATGGTTAAACTACTTTGAAAAAAAGGGCATACCAGCCGTATTAACCGACTCTAATTCTGGCAAAGGAATCGACCAATGTATACGAAAAATAGAAAGCATCATGAATGTAGAATTACAAACTGAGGTAAACAAAGGAAGAATTGGAAGAAAAATAAGAGCCATGATACTTCGGCATTCCTAATGTTGGCAAATCTTCCTTTATCAATCGAATCTCCAAAAGAACCACAGCAGGAGTGGGCAACAAGCCAGGAGTCACCAAACAAAAACAATGGATACGAATTAATGACAAAATCGAATTATTAGACACACCAGGAGTACTATGGCCAAAATTTGAAAGTGAAGAAGTAGCATTAAACTTAGCCTTTACTGGAACCATAAAAGAAGACATTTTACAAAGAATAGATATAGCCTACTATTTAACCAAATTCTTAATCGAAAACGAGCAAGAAAAACTATGCAACCGATACAAAATAACACGGAGAATTTATAAAGCAAACCTTAGAAAAAGAAGAGCCAGAAAATGAAAACATCTATGAAATTATGCTAGAAATAGGAAGAAAAAGAGGATGCATCATTTCACGGAGGAAACATCGACGAAGAAAAAACGGCAAGAATCCTATTAGACGAATTTAAAAACGGAAAACTAGGCAAAATTACAATCGAATGTCCAATTGGGGATGTTTCTTAACTGAACATTTTTGTCCAATTTGGGGACACATTTATAAGTGAAAAAGGAAGAAAAAAATGGAAGAATGGATAAACTTAAACAGACCAGAAGAAGAAATTAACTTATTATCACCCCTAACATGGGCGTATGTTGGAGACTGTGTATATGAGTTATACATTAGGACTAATTTAGTAAATAAAACTAACTTAAAACCACACAAACTACATATTGAAACGATAAAGCATGTAAAAGCCAAAGCACAAGCAAAGATATTAGAACAATTACAAGAAATTTTAACCGACGCTGAAAAAGATATTGTAAGACGTGGCAGAAATGCTGAAAGCCACCACTTGCCTAAAAACGCCAATGTACAAGAATATCGATATGCAACAGCTTTTGAGGCTTTAATTGGTTACTTATATTTAACGAAAAAAACAAA
>CANRXN010000169.1 GCA_947643945.1 uncultured Clostridium sp. | reverse complement strand
TACATGAAAGAAGTATCAAATTTAGTATCATGGTTTAAAAAGTATGTGGTAGATTTCTTTTATACAGTAATGTATTTTTGCAGATACGATACTTTTCCATATGGAGAAAGAAAGCATGGATTAAGCGGTATTATACAGTTTTATCAAGATTATTTTTTAGAAAAAAATATTTTTGTAATTTGTAATTTATTAAGAATTATAAATGAAGGTAAGATAAAAGGACATCATTTGTGTCCATGCGGAAGTAAAATGAGTTGTAGGAAATGTCATTTTGAAAAATTACTTAAACTTTGTCGGAATAGAAGAAGTAAAAAGAGATTATAATTTAATACAAAATATATTAGTAGAAGATAAAAGGAAAAAGAATAATAGTTTCTTTATATACCCGTATACAAATGAAAAGGCTAAGGAAATTTTTAAGATTATTTAGCAAATGTTTTTTACCTCAATTAAAATTGAGGGCAGGAAAGCGAGATTAACATATCGCCTATACACATAGAAGGACAAGCCTCCTAGAGTTAATAAAGGAACAAAAATTTTAAGCAAATATGATGCAGAAATTCACCGAGTGAACTGGCTGAAACTCGCTATTCTTCGTTTAAAATAAAAAATGGTGAACTAAAATATTAAAAAAGTTCAACAAGTGTACTTGAATTTTGCTAAAATATTAATGATTAGTTCACTCAGTGAACTGGAAATTACAAAGATTAAAAAAGAAAGTACACCAAGTGAACTAAAAAATAAACTTTTAGAATTTTTTATACAAGTTCACTTAGTGTACTTACCTAAAAATCAAGACTTTTCAATTTTAACAGAAAAAAGGGAAAAAAACGGGAATTGAACTTTATAGAAGAGCATAATATAATCGTATTATCAAAAATAGATTATATTTAGAAAGTTAAAGTAATAAACTTGTAAAGTGAAATGATAGAACCAACAAAACTTAACAAAAAGTTTTCATAAACCCTATGAAAACATCAAAAAATATGATATAAAATAAGAAGAGGAGAAAAAAATGAACAAAACAATTGGAATCATCACAAGAGAACACACATCAGACTATAAAGATGTGCCATTATATGGGATAAGAAGAGATGTAGTACAATATCTAAAAAAATATGATATAAATATTATTATGATACCAATCATGAAAGAAAATGAAAACGAATTTGAAAAAATAAAAGAAATCATAGATTTTTGCGATGGAATCATTCTACCAGGAGGATCTAAAATATATGACATTGACTATCAAATAACTCAATACTTGTATGAAATAGATAAGCCAACATTTGGAATTTGTTTAGGAATGCAAATTATGGGGAAATTATTCAATGGGAAAGTAAGAAACAAAATAGAAAAGCAAAATCATTGTAGCGAAGAAGAATATGTACATAATATCACAATCAAAAAGAATAGTCTACTTTATACAATAATAGGAGAAGAAAAAATTAAAGTAAACAGTAGACACATGATGCAAATACCAAGTACAAAATTAGATTGTGTAGCTTATAGTGAAGATAACATTCTAGAAGCGGTTGAAGATAGCAACAAAAAATTCTTTATAGGAATTCAATGGCATCCAGAATCTCTTATGAACGATATTTATAGCAGTCGATTATTTGATTATTTTATCAATGTTATGTAGTAAAAATATAGGAAAATAAAATGAATCAAAAAAAGAAGAGAAATCTTTCCGTTACTACCAAACGTTAATTTTGAAATTTGAAGTAAATGAGAATGAGCTAGAGGTAGAAGGAATATAAAAATATGTTGCAGATATTACATTTGCAATAAATTTAGCGTATCCTCGGCTTATTATTGATAGGAATAGAAGCCATCTATTGAAAACATAAAACAAAACAATAAATGTTGTATTAATATATACTTGCAAGAAAAGAACGATATACAGATAAAAATAGATGGAATTGCTACTGTTTATGAGTCAGGAGACCTTTATCGGGAAATTAAACAATTTGAAGAAAAAAACAATTTGCCACCTGAATTAAAAGTGAAATCTATTATAGTAATTAATATCGAAAAAGTTAATATTTCGGTAGAATAAAAAACAACAAGGAGAAAATAAATGAAATATGCAATTAAACTATTAAACAAAAGAAAATTCCTATTATGTTTTTTAGATGCCTTCTTAACCAACTTGTGCTTATACTTATTACCAGTCGCATTAGCCATATTTACGAAGGCACCATTTACACTAGAAAAACTAAGCTATCTTATTTTGTCGATAATAGGGTTAAAAATAGCAGAAATTATTTTAAACCACATATGGGTAATATATTTATTAAAATTTGAACACAAATATGCCAAAGACTTACAACTAGCATATTTTAATAGAGTTGCTAACATGAAGCCATACAGGCTAAACCAAATTCATAATGGATACCTAAAAAAACAAATCGATATTATTGCAGAAGAAGCAGAAGAATTCATAGAATACATCTTTGAAACAGTCAATGGATTTGGAATATCAGCAATTATATTTTTAATACAAGTAATCAATCAAGATATAACAATGTTTTTTATTTGTTTTGCTATGTTAATAGCTATTGTGCTTTATAACATTTGGATTGGAAAAAAACATGTAAAAGTGCAAGAAGGATACAATAAACAATATTCCAAGTACAATGCCTCCTATGTGGATTTTTTACAAAACATAAAAACTGTAAAAAAGTTACAAGCAACAAAGTATGCAAATCGAAAGAACGAAGAAGCATTTACCAAAGTGTTACCCAAACTAGATAAAACAAATTTCTATTATTCTTTAAGATCAAATGGAATTAACTTTTTTGTTTATGCTATGTTTGTTATCATATTAATAAATTTATATACCCAAATGAAAGCAGGGCAAGAGGTTTTATCCTATTTACTATTTTATGCTACCATTTTTAGTGGTTTGACAGGAGAACTAAAAGACTTAGCAAGGTTATTTATTCACTACAATAAATTCCAAGCAGCTAGTAAACAAGTTGAAAAAATGATTGGTAAAGAAGAAGAAAACAATACTATCAAAACATGGCAAACAATAGAAATAAAAGACCTAACCTTCCAATACAAAGAAGAAACAAAGAATAATATTTGCATACC
>CANRXN010000168.1 GCA_947643945.1 uncultured Clostridium sp. | reverse complement strand
TGGTGTTTATGAGTTTTATACTATTCTTAATATTAGCCTTAATGGCATCAGTTACTCTAAACGTAGCCTTATTGACCGTTTGTTACATACAATATGTTAATAAAATTATAGATAAGGAATAAAAATAACAGCACATTCTACTTTTTGACCTAAGGGAATGTGCCGTTATTACTTTTTACAAGTGGTAACCATATTTAACTATGGTTTCTCATTTTCTATCTATATTATACACAGATTTTTAGGAAAAGTCAATATTTTTGTAAAGGAGAAATTATGGAGGAAGAGAAATACAATACCTTAGAATATTATAATAAAAATGCAAAAATATATTGTGACCAAACATTAGTTGGGAACTTACAAGAAAACTATAATAAATTCTTAGAACATTTACAACCCTATGCATATATTTTAGATTTTGGATGTGGTTCAGGAAGAGATAGTAAATATTTTCTAGACAACGGCTATAAGGTTAAAGCAATAGACGGTTCAATAGAAATGTGTAAGCTAGCTAGTAAATATATAAATCAGGAAGTAACTTGTATGAAATTTGAGGAATTAAATGATATAAATACTTATGATGGAATATGGGCTTGTTCTTCAATATTGCATATTGAAAAAGAGAACTTATCAGATATTCTAATTAAAATGATAAATTCCTTAAAAATTAATGGAGTAATTTACACTTCTTTTAAAATAGGAACAGGATATGAAATAAAGGAAAGTAAATATTATAATTATTTGACGAAAGATGAAATGATACAAATATTAAATAAAACAGGTAAATCTGTTGAGCTTGTTGATTATTTTGAGACACTTCCAAGTACAAGAAGAAAAGCTGAAAACACGATTTGGGGTAATTTCATTATAAAAAAATTTGAATAATTTTTTAAAAAACATCAAATACTTACAATAATATTTTAAACATAGTTTTATAAAATATGCTGTACAATAGCTGTACATTAAGGAGTACGAAGTCTTGAATACAGCTATTTTACTGACATTGTGTGTTATTCTGATTTGGTTTACGCCTCCAAACTTACCTTTTCACTTTATCTTTCAAAATCTCATACCTTTAATTTTTAATATAGCATTTAATTCTCTATCCAATCTTTTATTTTCATCTTCATAAATAATTAAATCTTCTTTAGTCAATTCGTCTTTACTTACCAATAAAAATATACAAAAAATCACTCTGTTCGCTTGTATTTTTAAAACAAATATTATATAGTTATCAATAACAAAACAAGGTTGATTATTTGGAGGAATCAGGAAAGGAGAAATCAAATGAAATCACTAGAGTTATTAGAAGAACTAAACAAAATACTAATAGAAGCAAATAAGAAGTGCAACATAGCTTATGAAAATGTGGGAGAACAAGACAGATTAAGAAGTGACATAGAACATGAAATATTAAATAACTATAAAACAATGTCAGCAAAAGAAAAAAGAGAATATACTGACAAAATGTTCCAATGTTTAGTAGAAAGACACAATTGCAAGTATGAATATAGAGAACTTGAAATATTAAAAGATTTATATAATACATCAAAAAATATAGAAACAGCATTTAATATAGCGATAAACAAGCTAAGAAAATTAAACCAAGAGCAGGAAACACCGATTTATTATAAAAGAGCCAAAAAGAATGAGGGAAAAGTTATTATTGTAAAAAAATAAAGAAGATAGAAAAGTGGTTTTAGGATTTTTATATATTAATATTATTATAAAAATAGAACACTATATAAAAAACAAACGCGACGAAAATAGAATTTCTTATAATATAGAGATTGCAAAAAAAGTATTGCAATTATATAAAAAAGAGATTTAAAGCCTAAAATAGCTTTAAATCTCTTTAAAAAATTGATATTCCTTACCAGAAGTATTTTTGCCCTTGAACACATAGCCATTATAAATACCGCCATTCTTATCATTCAAATTAACATCTAATTTCATATTATAAGAAAACTTTTGATTTAAATTATTCACAATATGAATTTTAAAAGTTAAAGCATAATTAACATCTTCTATAGGAATATTAGCTTCCTTCAAAACCTTACCATTAAAAGAAACCGTATTTGCATCCTTAGAAACAGCATAATTAGTTAAAATATCTTTATTCATATACCCCAAAGAAATAGGGTTAGAGCAATCCGTATAAAAAGTAGGCTTAGAGTAATCAGTATTTTCATTTTGAGAATTGGTATGAATAATATCAAAATCAATTCGATTATTTTGAGGAGCCTCAGGCATCTTGTATTTACCAAAATCCAAAGGATTTTTATAATTTAAAATTTTCGTTCCTCTATCTGCTTTAGAAGTAGCAACAATATTATCAATATACAATTCCTTTACCGTATTTTCGTCAGTTAAATCAGCTACCGTACCAATATTATCAATATAAATAGAAATATCGGTATATTGATTGATACTCATATCCTGTAAAGACTGGTCTTTTGAATTATCAATTGCATTGGCATTACTATAAAGCAATATTTTTTGAATACTAAAAATTGAATTCTCATTTTGGTCTGCAATTTCAATCATTTGATTAGCAAAACTATTTTTAGCAAATACACTAGAAAACACCAAATTGTAATATAGCAAAAACACAATAAATAAGGTAATAATTAAAATGGTAAAGACAAGTCTTTCATTCTTAATTTTGAATTTTTTCATTACTTTCTCCTTCATTTTACTTAAAAATTATTGAAGTCTGTTATATAAATCTTGCATATACTTAAATACTTTACTATGCCACTCTGGATCACTTGCATACCTAGTATTAACACCTTTTAAAGTAGGAGCATTGTAATACCAAGCAGCAGCGGTTTCTCCATCATAAATCTTGGTACCAGATGGATTTAAATAGTACTTAACCAAAGATTTTGCGACAGTTTCAATTCCTTCGGCATATTCTTCAAATTCGAAAGAAGATTCATAAGGGGTAGCATCATAAGAGCCATAGCCAAATAGATTTTTCTTATCATTCGCAATTTGAGAAGTTCCCCAACCACTTTCATGAATAGCAATAGATGCTAGGAAAATACCATTAATATTGTATTTTTTCTCGGCATTATAAAAAGCAGTATAGTTGTTTTCAAAAATCTTATTTTTATCATTTTTGGCTTAAAAATCGCATCAGCCGAG
>CANRXN010000167.1 GCA_947643945.1 uncultured Clostridium sp. | reverse complement strand
TGTTATTACCTTTAATATCAGTTATTGAAACATGCTCTTTTTTTTCATTATTACAATAATACCAAAGTCTAGAATCAGCAGCATTTGATTCTAGTCCAAAATAATTTGCTTTTACTCCCCATAAATATTCCCATGATTTATTTCTTTTTTTATTTGCAACATATTCTATTGTAAAAGCCTCTTGATTCTTGATTATGTTTTTTAATCTTACCCAATCATCTTCACCATCGAAAACAAGTCTATTTTCTTTCCAACCGCTTGTTTCTGTATTATTAAATCCATTTAATGTAGCATTGTTTTCTTGCCCACTTAAATCTTTCCAAGTCATTGTTGTATTACTGTGCTTATCATCTCCTTCTCCTGTATTGTTGATGCCATCATAGTGAAGTATTAATCTATCTTTTACATATTCTCTTGCCAATACAACTTCTTTTTCTGATGATTCAATTTTTTCATTTACTAATTTAATTTTATAATTTCCTTGTTCTTCTACAACAAAACTTAAATCTTCTGTTGTATTCCAATAGTTCTTTCCTTCTAACTGATAAGAAACTTGCCACTTATTAATATAGCCATTATATTGAATGTTAGAAATTGTAAATCGCCATTTGTCATTTTCTATTTCTTCTGTCTTTACATCGAAGGTTGGTGTACCACTTAATTCTTCATAATCTGCATTATATAACCCATTTGGTAATTGTTCTAATGTATAATATGTTCTTCCTTCGTATTCTAAGCCTTCATAGCTTACAATACTTCTTTTTTCAAGATTTACAAAAAAGGATTGTTCTACTCCCTCAATTTTCAAATTATCTTTAATATATTCTGCACTCCAGTAACGATACCCTTCCTTATTTGTAATTCCAGATGCCGCCTCTGTAAATACCTTTTTTGCCTGCTCTTGAACTTGAGGATTAGCATTTTCTATTGCCTCTCCATATTCAGCCTCTTCATTTTCCTCATAAATAGCATTTACATGAGTTTGCATAATTTTTAGTTCTGCTGTAAAAGCTGTAAATTTAGACGACCTTATTACATTAATTCCACTATAAGTTGCAATGGATGCTAATATGGCTAATACAATTACGGTAATTACTAGTGATATTAGTGTAATTCCTTTTCTATTTTTCATTTGTTTCCTCCTAACTTGGCTGGGGTACTAGGATTCGAACCTAGGAAATGGCGGAGTCAGAGTCCGCTGCCTTACCGCTTGGCTATACCCCAATATAAATTTTCTACAATGTTACCACATACTGAGGCTGTAACTCAGGTGCTGGCACTTCGAACAGCCTCAGCAGCTTGGCTATACCCCAATATAATACATTTTTATCTTATCACTTTATTCTTATTTTGTCGAGGTTTTAAAGAAAAAATCCTCAAATTTATAATTTTATTTGAAGATTTTTTCTTTTGAAGTATATTTAGGTTTAGGATTGACTTTGGTTAGTAATATTTATTCTTTATATATTTAATAATATTTCTTCACATTTTTTATATTCTGGCAAATACGTTTCTACCATTTTAAAAAATGCTTTGGTATGATTTTTATGTTTTAAATGGCAATATTGATGTAATACAACATAGTCAATTACTTTGCGATTATACTTAACAAGTTCTGGGTGAATGGTTATTTTTTTATTTTCGCATTTCCCTAATGTTTTCATTTTTTTGATTTCGTATTCTTCTGGTGCAAATCCAACCATAATTCTTATTTTTTCCATCGCTCTTTCCATTTCTACTTTGGCAATTTGTTCGTACATTTTATCAATTGCTAAGTCTAATATTTCTTGGTTGTTCATTTTTTTATAACGGTTTGGAAGGGCAATTTTTATGGTTTTATTTTCTATATTTAGTTCGGTAATTTTTACGTTTTTGTAGACGATTTCTACTTTGTAATCAATCCCTAATACTGGTACTGGATGTTTTTCAATTCCTTTTGTTTCAACCATTTTCACACTTACTTTTCTTTTTACTAGATTCATTTTTCCCACTCCTTTTACCGAACTTTATCAAATTTTCGTTCTTCGAATTGTTGTTCGTTTTTATTGTTTCCATTTTATCTTCTATTTTATTTTTTGTCAATACCTTTTTTTAAATTTTTTCACTTTTTTTATTTTTTTTCATATATTTGTTTTAGGAGTGATTTTTTCTATGAAAAATATTTTATTTAAAGGCTGTGGTACCGCAATTGCAACACCTTTTGACGAAAATGGTGTAAAAGAAAAAGAATTTAAAAAATTATTAGAAAATCAAATTCAAAACAATGTAGATGCTATTATTGTTTGTGGAACGACCGGCGAAGCCTCTACTATGACAACAAAAGAAAAATTAACAACCATACAATGTGCTGTTAAAACGGCAAACAAAAAAATTCCTATTATTGCTGGTGCAGGGGGAAATCATACAAAAGAAGTAATCGAGTATTCAAAAAAACTTGAAACTTTAGGTGTAGATGGGCTTTTAATTGTTACGCCCTATTACAATAAATGCACACAAAACGGTTTAATAGAACACTACAAGGCAATCGCTAAAAATGTTACTTTACCAATTATTCTTTACAATGTACCTAGTAGAACCGGTGTTAATATCGACCCCAAAACTTGCTTAGCGCTTTCTAAAATCTCAAATATTGTAGCTATCAAAGAAGCTAGTGGAAATCTATCACAAGTAGCAGAAATTGCCTATCTTTGTAAAGACAATTTAAAAATTTACTCTGGTAATGACGACCAAACAATTCCTATTCTATCACTTGGTGGAATTGGCGTCATTTCTGTTTTATCCAATGTAGCCCCTAACTATACGCATAATATGGTACAAAATTTTTTAGATGGAAATATTTCTACCGCTACTAAAATGCAGTTACAAGCAATTCCTCTAATAAAAGCTTTATTTAGTGAAGTAAATCCTATTCCTGTAAAAGCTGCTTTAAATAGGTTAGGTTATGACTTTGGAATTCCTAGATTACCGCTAACCAAATTAAGCGAAGACAAAGAAAAACTTTTACAAACAGAATTAGAAAACTTCCTCAAATAACAAAGCAATCCTAATTTTTTTGCCAAGAAGAGATCAAATCTTTTTGGCATATTATTTTAGCTTATTAGAGCCTTTAATATATAAATTTTGCAATGATTTCGGGGGGACCGTTCAAAAATTCTC
>CANRXN010000166.1 GCA_947643945.1 uncultured Clostridium sp. | reverse complement strand
ACAAAAAATGTGTCTGCTAATTCTGGGGCTGCACTGCCCATATCATAATGAGCAACCTCTACGCCTTCTACTCCTAAATCTTTAAGTACAGATTGAATATTCATTTCTACCATAAAGCTTGAACCCAAGCCTGATCCACATACCGCCGCAAATTTCATTATTCATCTTCTCCTTCAGTCATAATTTCTAAAATTTCTTCTTTTGCTTTGTACAAGTTTTCCGCTAATTGCACGATTTCTAGTAAGTTCTTTTTACTCAAATTTTCTACTAAAGTTTCTATTTTATCGTAATCGTCTTGCTTGTCTTTTAGGTTTATTGCTTTTCCTATGCTACCTTGAAATAGTTTTAGACGATTTTGGGGTACGTCAGTTACTCCATAGTTTTCTTGCAAATATTGCTTAATTTTTTCGTCTTCGATTGCCATGAATTTTAGTATCATACACCTAGATTTTATGGTTGGTAAAAATAGATTTTCTTGTGTTCCAATTAAAAGGATGGTTGCAAATTCTGGTGGCTCTTCTAAGGTTTTTAATAAACAGTTTTGTGCTTCTGTTGTCATTTTTTCTGCCTCATTTACAATGTATACTTTTTTACTTGCAATGATTGGCTTTTCTTGTATCTTTTTTTGTAAAAAACGAATTTGCTCTATTTTGATGCTATTTCCATCTGGCTCTATTACCATATAGTCTGGATGGTTTTGGCTTTCGAATTCGATACAGGATTTACATCTGCAATTTTGGTTTTGCTCTAAACATAGGATTTGTTTGGCAAATTCTTGTGCTAATAGCTTTTTTCCAATTCCTCTTATTCCAACAAATAGATAGCTATGTGATATGGTTTTGTTTTGTATAGCTGTTTTTAGCATTTCTTTTATTGGTTCGTTTCCTATTATTTTTTCAAACATCCCTTTTTCCTCTTTATTTTTTCTATTCTACTTTTCCACATTTATTAAGTGGCCAAATTCTAATGGATACTGTGCTTTCGATTTCTTTTAAAGGAATACATCCAAAGGCTCTACAGTCTGTGCTATGGTTTCTGTTATCTCCCATCGCAAAAATGCAGTTTTCTGGTACGGTAAAGTTGTCGAATCCTTCTCCTGTTACATCTGTTACTATGCCTGGTTGCAAATATGGTTCTTCTAAGACTTCGCCATTTATATATACTTTTCCTTCTTTGATTTCTACATGTTCTCCTGGTAGTGCAATGGCTCTTTTTATGTAACTTCTTTTTCCTATTTCTAAGAAATTGCCTACAAACCATTGCCATGCGTTTTTTTCATGGTATTTAGCAACTGGGTTGCTTTGGTCAATTTCCGTGCTAGTATAATTGATAACTGCTGGCTCTTCAAAGGTTATGATTTGCCCTCTTTTTGGTAATGTCTTGGTGGTTCTTCCCCATCTATTTAGCCATAGCCTCTCGTCTTGCACTAGGGTTGGATACATGGATACTTGTTTTACGATGGTTGGGGTTCCTATAAAATAACGAAATAGCATGGCTAATACTAGTGCTATTACGATACAATAAATCCATTCTAATATGTCTTTGGTTTTTTCACTCAAAATTTCATCTCTCCTCTTTATTGGTATCTTGCCATTGGTTCCGTGCCATTGGTTCCCAAGTTTATTTGGCAAGCTTTGTTTTTTTATCTTGCTCTATTATACATCATTTTTTTGTAGTTCGCAATGAAATTGTCTATATATTTTTAATTTGTTTTGGAAAACAGTATAATAGAGTTAGCTTTTTTAACTAACTCTATTTTGGGGTTAAAATGTTACATTTTATTCTTCAATAATTCTATAATTTCCATTTGCTTGTTTTTTTAACTGAATACCATCTTTTAAACATACAACAGGTCTAACTCCTGCATTGTAAGTAGTTAGCAAACAATAATCATACCCAAAATTCCCAGCTTTTGTAACAAACATTAAACTTTGACCATCGAAGAAGATGGGTCCTAGTAACCAATAAGCATTTTTGGCTGTATTTTTCACGTAAATTCCATCAAAATCATTGATTGTCATAGTTCCTCCAACTAAAGGCATCGTAATGCTATTAGAAGAATTCGACCATTTGACGCCATAGTAACCAGTTTCATTGCTAGAACCACACTCAACGTATTTTTCAGGATGGGTATCTTTATAAGACATACAATACATTTCAATGGTTGGTGTTCCCATGACATATTGTGTATAATTGTTTTTAAGATCTTTTGTCCACAAATCGGTATCTAGCAGCAATGCCATACACAATGAATTGTCTTCTTTACCTTCTGGCCATTAAAAAAATTGTAAAATCCTTAAATATAACAGATGAAGAAATTATTAAATTTTTAAGAAAATAGTTAGAGGTCACATTTATCCTTTAAATGTAACCTCTAATTTCATTTATTCTTCATAGCAAACACTTCCTCTGTCTTTGGCTGATAAATTGTCTTACCGTATTTTACTTCATTTAATTTCTTTTGCAACTCCATTATTGGAATTGGTAACAAGGAAATGATAATGGTAATTAGCCATTGTGTTTGATTTAATGGAACTAATTTAAAAATGTCTGCTAGAGTTGGTACTAACACTACTGAAATTTGTACTAAGGTTCCAGCAATAAAGCTTCCTACTAAAAATTTATTTTCAAAAATTCCAATTTTAAAGATAGATTGTTCACTTTTTATATTAAAACTGTGGACAAGTTCTAGTAATCCCATTGCTAAAAATGCCATGGTTCTTCCTACTTCTAAGCCAAAGAATCGGTTTCCTAAACTAAAGGCAACTAGTGTTAGCATTCCTATCATAATTCCTTCTACAACAATTTTATTCCATAAGCCATCGGCAAAAATTCCTTTTTTACTAGAAACTGGTTTTCTGCTCATAATGTCTTTATCTGGTGGTTCTAAGCCAATCGCAATTGCTGGCAAAGAATCAGTTACTAAGTTAATCCATAACAATTGAATCGCAAGCAGTGGCGATTTTAGTCCTAATACTAAGCCCATAAATATGGTTACAATTTCTCCTATGTTTGTCGCAATTAAGAAATGGATTGCTTTTTTGATATTGTCGTAGATGCTTCTTCCTTGTTTTACTGCCTCTACAATGGTTACAAAGTTATCATCTGCTAAAATCATATCTGCTGCATTTTTAGCAACATCTGTCCCGTTTTTTCC
>CANRXN010000165.1 GCA_947643945.1 uncultured Clostridium sp. | reverse complement strand
TTTTTGGTATTTCCTTTTTTTATTTTTGGTGTGACATATCTATTGTAAACCTATAATTTTTGTTTATTGGCCTATATAACTTTCCTAGAACAAAAAACCTCCCAAACACAAAAATAGCGTTTGAAAGGTTTAACTTTTCTCCTCTTCTTTTTTCTTACTTTTCAATTCCTCATAATATTTTGCAATCAGCTCATCTAATTCAACACTCAACTGATAGGTAACACTATAATCGTCACCCTGTTCGATACTTCTATTTAGTTTATCTCTTAATTTACAAATCTCGTCATTTAGCATATTTATTGGCACCTCTTTTTCCTTTTTTCTTCCTCTAATTATAAATTACCACAATATAGTTACCTAAGTCAAGTATTTTCAAGACTTTTTGCTAAGTTTCGTACGCATTTTTTAATGTTTTTCGACAAAGCGTGACACAAGAAAACGGCATTTCTCCTTTTTTATGATAAATGCCGTTTTTCTTACATTTTTTTATTTTTTTAATTTTTAACTTTTTACGATAGAAATTACCATTTTTTCCTCTTTAAAGACATCTTTTAAGATTTGTTCTAAATATTCTACTGTGATTCCTCCGGATTTCTTCTAAATAGTCAAAACTGTTAATGCCTTTAAAATGGTCTGCCAAAAACATTCTAGCAATATCAGCTACATCATTAAATTCTTTTACATAGCCACCATATATCATTTTTTTCATTCTTTCAAAATCGTCTTTGTTAATACCATTTTCTTTTAATTCCTTTACTTGTTTTTTAAATTTCTCGTAAAGTTTTTCGGGGTCATTTGCTTGCCCGCTAATTAAAACATGTGCATAAATGTTGGTAAATTCATATTCTAAACTTGGCCCAGCATAAATAATTCCTTCATTATAGAGTTCTTTATAAAGGTTTGAACTTCTACCAATGATTAAATTTAATAAAATTTCCATCGCTATATGTTTTTTTATCTCCCCTTTGGCTTTGTCCTTAATTCCTATGGCATATAACGGTTGGCTCACCTCTAGCTTTTGTTCGATTTTTTCTTGTACAATTTCTTCTGGCTCACTTGGATATTCTCTTTTAATCTCTCCTTTTGGCTTTACATCGATTAATCTTTTCTTTACTTCTTCTAGCAAAGCCTCTGGCTCGAAGTCCCCACATAATACCATTGTCATGTTAGATGGATTGTAAAAGGTATGGTAACATTTATATAAAATGTCTTTGTCGATTTTGCTGATTGTCTCAATGGTTCCTACAATGTCGATTTTTACAGGGTTGTTATGGTACATTGCCTGCATAGCATTTAGATAAACACGCCATTCTGGGTAGTCGTCATACATCATGATTTCTTGTCCAATAATTCCTTTTTCCTTCTCGACATTTTCGTCTGTAAAGTATGGATGTTGCACATAATCCATCAATTCATCCATTGCTTCATAAAAATTATCGGTACATTCAAATAAATAGGCCGTATGGTCATTGGTAGTATATGCATTTGCTTCTACTCCTAAGGCAGTTAAGGTGTCTAGGCTGTTGGTTCCATTTTCTTGTTCAAATAGTTTGTGCTCTAAGAAGTGCGCTACTCCGTTAGGAACATTAGTCACCTCTTGCTCACCTGGTACAACAAAGCTACTTTCATTAGAACCATAGTGAGTTCCCCATATCATATATTTTTTTTGCATTCCTTTTTTAGGTATTATCATAACGGTTAAGCCGTTTTCTAATTTTTCGGTGTATACTTTTTCTTTTACTTTTAAACTTTCAATTACTTGCACTTGTTTTCCCTCCTTGTCTTTTTAATCTTTTAAGAAATAAATCGTATGAATGGCTACATTTCTAGCAATCTGCATAACATCTTCTTTGCTAACCTCTTCGATTTTATTTTCATATTCTTGGATTGTTATCTCATTTTTGGTTAATTCTTGCCCAAAGTAATAAGTAATTCCTGTATCTTGCTCGTCGTCAATTGTTTTTATGGCCGCTATGATGCCTTTTTTAGCATTCTCTATGTCTTCTTCGGTAAAATCTCCTTGCTTCATGTCTTCAATTTGTTTTTTTATAAGTTCTAGCGCTTTTTCGTAGTTTCCTATTTCAATTCCACAATTGATAAAAATATTATTTTTATAACGAAAATAACTTGAACTTGCTACATACGCTAAATGTGCTTTTTCCCTAACATTTTGGAACATTTTAGAATTCGCACTTCCTCCTAAAATGCTGTTATAAATTAGTGCATCATATCTTAAATCTTCTTTGTCTAAACGCACATTTAATCCTAATACTAACTTTCCTTGGGTTACTTCCATCGATTCAGTTATGGTATTTTCTTGTTCAGGGAGCTCTTTGTTTAATTCGTTTGGAACGACATAGTTTGGCTCCCTTTCCCTTAATTTTTGTATATTTTCGTTGTTTGTTACTACTTGTTCAATTGGCTTATCAAGCTTTCCTGACACAAAGATATCTATTTTACAAGAATTTATTAATTCTTGATAATATTGATATAGATTTTTTCCATCTAATTTTTCTAAATCTTCTATGTTACCAAATTTATATAAACCAAACGCTTCACCCTTATACATTTCTTCAATACAACGGTCTAGACTATATCTTGCCTTGTTGTCAATTTTTCCTTCAATCCTTTGTTTAATGTTGTTTTTTTCTTGTTCTACATATTCTGGCTTGAAGCTTTCGTTCTCAACATAAGGATTAAAGGCAATTTCTAGTAGTTTTTCAATCGATGTATTTAACATCTCTTCCCCTTTTTGTGGCAAAAAGTTGTCATTTACACTTTCTAAATAAAATTTTATTACTTGATTGTCTCCAGTTTTGTCTAGTCCACAGTCAAAGCTTGCTCCATACATTTCTTCCATTTGCTTACTGATTTCTTCTTGTGATGGCATATTTTTTGTCCCTCTTCTTAAAATGGCTGAGATTACTGCATTTTTAGTAACGTTTTCTTTGGTCAATTGGGTCGTCATGAAAATGGCAATTAAATTGGTTTTAAATTTTTCTGTGTTAATTGTATGAAGTTTTACTCCTTTCTTGATTTCGGTTTGTTTGTATTCCATTTTGGTTCCTCCTTTTTAACTTAGTATATACATTTTTTTAAACTTTAAACAGGGATTTAGGGGACGTTCCTTAAAATCCCCGTTTTAGGGATTTTAAGGA
>CANRXN010000164.1 GCA_947643945.1 uncultured Clostridium sp. | reverse complement strand
TATGGTCTACTGTATCTTGGTAATTTGCAATTACAATAATAATGTAACTATCTGTTGTTTGGGTGTTAAAGATTTTTTCTATGTTTCCATTTTCTATTTCTTCTGTTGTTATGTCTTGACTTGCTATGATATTTTCTCCACTATCATAAAGTACTACTTTGGCTGATTGAATTGATTTTGCTTCATCTTCTATGTGGAAGGTTACTTTCATATTTTTTTCTTGTACATTTTCTTCTGCTTTTAGGTTAGATACAACTGGTTTTTGCGCATCAATTGTAATGGTTACTGTATTTCCTGTCCCTAATACGATTTCTTTTCCGTTTTTCAATTTTACTTTTTCGATGGTAATTGTATTTTCTCCTATTTGTTCTAATCCATCGATGGTTGCTACATAACGGTCTTCTTGTTTGGTTACTTCATATTGTTTGTTATTTACCGTTATTGTACTTGGCTCAAAGTTTGAACTACCAGTGTTTTCATAAGCAATATTGGTACTGTCAAATTGAATGGTAATTGGTTCTTTTTTAGCAAATTTATTGCTTTCTTGACCATCCTTTAATGTGTGTATATTACTAATACTAAATTGGTAATCAAGTGCCATCGTAAATTCTTTGCTATAAACAAAAGATTCTCCTGTATATTCTTTTCCTTCGATTGGGTCTTTGGCAGCATTGTATGCTACATTAATAATAACGCGATAAGTTTTCCCATCTTCTACATGTACTTCATGGCGATTTTCTCCTGCTGTTATGTTAGTTTGTGCCACTATTACTTCTGTTTCTTTTACTTGTGGTTCTAGTGTGTTTTGCATTTGTTCTGCTTGTGGTTCTGTGTTTGCAATTTCATAAACGCTAAATTGTGCTGATGTGATGCTTTGTTCTTGGTCTACTAGATTAAAGTTTATGTAGGCTTTTCCTTCAAAGGTTTCTTCTAATTTGTAACTATTTTCTTCTATATAAGGTGCTGCTTTTAAAACACATACAGAAATCGTATTATCTACTTTTACTTCTGCTCCTGTGTTTAAAATAACTTTATTTATGTGGTATTCTTGTTTTCCTGCTTGATTTCCTACGTTTACTTTTATTTTGTAAACTCCCGCTTCGTTTTCCACATTTTGTTCTTGGTTGTTGATAACTATTTTTTCGATGCTTACATCTTGATAATTTATAACAGCCCCAAATGTTATCTCAATTGTTTCACCTTTTTTTGGATAGTAATTTGGTGTATCCATATTGATTAATTCTACTGTATAATCTCTTTTGTTTTCTATCTTTTTAATTAAAAGTGAAAGGTCTGTTACCGTGATTTCTCCATCACCATTCATATCTGCATTTGTATGTTTTTCTTCTGGCAATGCTTGTAGGTGAATTAGGTGTTTTTCTAATAGATTAACGTCACTATAATCTATAATGCCATCGTCATTTAATTCTCCTTTAGAAGAAATTACATTAGCAGCATAAATAACACCTAAAGATAATATTAGGAATAGTGCTAAACAAATACTAATTTTACTAATTTTACTCGTTTTTTCTTTCATGCGTATTTTATCCTCCATTTTTATTTTACAAATAATTATTTAAGGCTTTATTCTAGTTTTAGTAAGTCCAATAATATTAATTTCATTTGTGCTATGTCATTGATGTCGATTTCCATACTTCCATCTACGTCTGCTGCTTTTAGTTTTATTCCTTCTAGTGCTGTTAAATCAAGTAGGTGTAGTTTTAATTCTGCTATATCGTTTATTCCAATTTCTCCATCACTGTCTGTATCTCCTATTACAACAAGTGTAAATTGTAAGGTTTTTCCTACTTTTATTTGGGTTCCTGTGGTGATAATTCCATCTTCTGCAAGTGGCATTCCTTCATGGTCTGTAAATATAATTTGTGGATTAGTTGTTACATTTTCTAATGTTACATTTTCTTTAAATTGTGCTACTGTTGTATTTGGTAAAATTCTTTCTATATAGCCTCCTGCTATGGTATATTTGGTAGAAGTGATTTTTTCTGGTTTTGGTTCTTCTGGTTTTTCTGTTTGTTCTTCTATAATATTGATGGTTGCTTTTGTTTCTGCAATGGCAATATCTCTTTCTCCTTCTGAGGTTATGATGTCTTTTATTTTAATTTCTGTTGTTTTTGCCTTTACCACTGGTTTAGTTCTTAATGTAACACTTACAATATCTTCTGGTTCTGTGCTACCTACCTTTTTGATGGCAACAAATTCTCCTGTTGCTTGATTGTACTGTAATTTTTCCCAATCATTTAAACATTGGAAATCTTCTTGTTTTACTTCTTCAAATATGTCTTTATTATACTCTAATGTTGCTTGGTAAGCATTTAGTCCATCCTTGATTTGTTGGTATTCACTAAAATTTAAGGTAATGGTTACTTCTTCCCCTCCTTTTAGTTCATTTGTAGAAGCTTTTGCTTGTGCTTTTAGATTAGCTGCTGCTAGTAAATTACTTGCTAGCAAGATTAATGCGATTAATCCTGTTAAAATAATCACTTTCTTTTTCATATTCTCTCATTCCTTTTCTTTTAAAATACTATTGTTCCTTACTATTATAGCATTTTGTATTTTGCTACTTCAAGTGGCTTTTAGCTTTGTTGTTCTAGTGCTTTTTTGCTTTTCTTACGCATCCTCACTTTTGGCTGTTTTTTAATGTTTCTTTACAAGTTTATTAATTTTTGTTTACAATTATGAAATGGACTTTTATGTAACAAAAAAGGAACTAGATAGCTAGTTCCCTTTTTCCGTTTCGGTAGAAGCTTCCGCTTCTTGCCTTAACTTTTTCTTTACACCTTCTACATCAACAGATGTATCATCTTCTATCTGTTGGAGTATCTTTGGTATATCTTTCCCTTCCGTCAATTTCTCCACCTCCTTGTGGAAAATGACGACAGAATAAAAAAATTCTGTCTATGGTTTACTTTGTGTCTATATTATTATAACACATTTTTTATAAAATAGCAAAATTAATCGTCAAATAATAATTTAATTCCCCAAATTCCAGAAACACCAACTAGACCATAGATAATTCTTGAAATTATTGTCATGTCTCCAAAAATAGCTGCTACTAAGTTAAAATTAAAGATTCCTATTAGTCCCCAGTTGATAGCACCTATAATAATTAGGATTAAAGCGATTTTATCAATTATTTTCATTATTTTTTCCTCCTTTTCTTTA
>CANRXN010000163.1 GCA_947643945.1 uncultured Clostridium sp. | reverse complement strand
AATGGATTACAAGAAATTGATCAGAAAAAGAAAAACACGGATTAGAATTTTACAGATTCTTAATTCTATCCCTGATGAAATTATGGTGAAGATACAGTATTATTTGAAAACAGGACGAAAATTAGATCTATCAGATCCAAAGCGCTTTACTGAAAAATTACAATGGTATAAATTATTTTATCGTGATTCATTGATGGAAATGTGCGTTGATAAATATGAAGTACGCAAATATGTAGAAAAGTGTGAACTAAAGAATATTTTAAATGATTTATATGGGATATATAATACTCCTGAGGAAATTGATTTTGACAGATTACCAGATTCATTTGTATTAAAAGATACCTTGGGTGGAGGCGGCAATTCTATTATTTTAGTTCATGATAAGAAAAGCTTAGATAAAAAAAAGATAATTAAGCAAATGTGGAAATGGGTAAATGAACCGACAAATAAAAAGCATCCAGGTAGAGAATGGGTTTATGAAGGCAAGAAGCATCGGATTATTATTGAAAAATATATTGATTCTAATGTTTGGGAAGGGGGATTAGTTGATTATAAATTTTTTTGTTTTAATGGAAAGGCTGAATATTTGTATGTTATCTCTGATCGTGAAGTTATGGGAAAAGTAGAATTAGGGATTTATGATGCTGCATATAGAAAGCAATCTGTACAACGAAAAGATGAGAAACCATTAATGAGAAATATTAAGAAACCAAGAAATTATAATGAACTAAAAAATGTAGCTGAGATACTAGCGCAACCATTTCCAGAAGCACGAATTGATTTGTATGATACAGATGGCAAAATAATCTTTGGAGAAATAACTTTTTTTGATGGAAGTGGGTATGTAGTTTTTGAGCCAGATGATTTTGATTATATATTGGGAGAAAAATTTGATTTAACGAATATAAAGTAAGAAATGTTTTGTAGGTGGATTAAAATATATGTCTAAAGAAAGGTATCAAATTGGAATAGTCGTAACATGGTTTGGGAAATTACCATCATATTTTTACGCTTGGTTAAAGTCAGCAGAATATAATAAAACAGTTGACTTTATCATATTTAGCGATCAGGAAATTATTAGTGATAGAAATAATATTTTTGTTTATAAAACGACAATGCAAGACGAATTAAATAAATATCGAAAGAAAATAAGGTATCCTATCCATATTACTAATTCTTATAAGTTTTGTGATTGTAGATTGTTTTTCGGTATATTTTATGAAGAACTTTTAAGAGGGTATCATTTTTGGGGATACTGTGATATAGATTTGGTATTTGGAAATTTACGTGAATTTTTAACTGACGAAATTCTAGAAAAATATGAAAGGATCTATCCATACGGCCATTTGTCTTTATATCGGAATAATAAAAAGATGAATCATATTTATGAACTTCCAGGAAGTATCTATTCTATGAAAGAAATTTTTGAAAAGCCTGCTAAAACAACGGTAGAGGAAATGTTTGGTGTGAACAGAATATGCAAAATTAATAATATTAAATGGTACAAAGAAATTGATTTTGCTGATTTTATTTCATATTTGCCAAAAAGATTAAATATGGCTCACTCTCGTGTTAATAGTATACATCAGATTTTTGTTTGGGATAAAGGTGACGCATTTAGAGTTTATTTTTCTGACAAGAACAAAATAGAAAAAGAAAAATTGGTATATCTGCATTGGCAAAAAAAAGAACCAAAATTAGAAACGAATATAGAAGATTTTCGAGATAAGCAAAGCTTTATTATTTGTGCTGAGAAAATTATAACTTCTATTAATGAAAAAATTACTATTAAAGATATGGACGAGATGAATCCTCCTGTTAATAAGAGGAGAATTAAGGTTGCCTTAATAAGGAAGTATTTTTCTAGATTAAAGAGTTTTATTTTAGCAGATATTAATGTGAAAAAAATATGGTTACGTCAGATTTGTTTTCGATTTATTGAAAAGTCAGGTTTTTATTTGTAAGACTATAATAAAAAAGCTAGTTTTAAAAGGAGAAATATTAGAATGAAGATAGGTATTTCTGTAGTGACTTATTATCCAGATGAGAATGGGGTACAGTTTGTAACACAAAAATTAGCAGAAGGTTTGATTCTAAATGGACATGAAGTTACGGTTATAACAGATATACGGAAAGATATAGAAAAAAAAACTTGTGTTAATGGGGTAACCATTATTAGGTGTGAAGTCCGTGATAAAAGTATGTTTCATTTTGGGAATATAAACGGATTTCGAAATGAATTGATTAAATTGTCAAGGTATGTAGATGTGATGCTTTTTATTAGATTACAATCTGCTGCTGTTGATTGGGCATTAGATATATTGGAGCAGATAAATTGCAAAAAGATTCTTTATTTACATGGTATGCATGAATTTAAGTGGAAGAAAGTTGATTTTGAAAATCCTAAAAATATTATATACAAGATACTTAGAGATATTAGATGGGGGTTATTTTATACATGTAATAAAGATAAATTAAATAATTTTGATAAAATAGTACATTTGCATGCGAAAGATAATTCCTATGATTTTTTTGAAAAGCGATATCCAGGCAAAAATTATGTATTAGAAAATTTTGCAGAAGATATGTTTTATTACCGAAAAACAGAAAAAAAGAATTTGGAGCCTTATTATATATATTTGGCTAATTATTATCCAGGAAAGGATCAGATGTTATTATTGAGGGCTTTTTATCACATGGCCAATGAATTTACATTGGTTTTTATAGGAAGTCAAAAAAATCAAAAGTATTTTAATAAGTTATTGTTAGAAAAGAAGAAACTTGATCAGAGATATAAAGTTAAAAAAAATATTCTTTTTTTAGAAAATATTCCTAGAATAGAAATACCGTATTATTTAGCAAATGCATATGGATTTGTTATGACAAGCAAAAGTGAGCATTATCCTATTTCTGTAATCGAAGCTATGGCTGCAGGATTACCTGTGATTTCTACTAATGTTGGTATTGTTAAATATTTACCTGGATGTGTAATTGTAAAAAATAAAGCTATAGAAATTGCGAGGGCTATGGATGAATTAATTAATAATTATGAATTGTATTCGAATAAAAGGAATACTATAAAAAAATATTCTGAAAAGAATTTCAGGTTTGATATTTACCTTAATAAATTTGAAAGTTTATTTTTACGCTAAAAGAGAGGATTGAGATGCTTTCAATATATTTTATATCTTTGATATTATGTTT
>CANRXN010000162.1 GCA_947643945.1 uncultured Clostridium sp. | reverse complement strand
TGAACTTTTCATCAGATATTCTCTTAGGGTGATCTTATCATAAATTAATCACAGTAAATTTTAAAAAACAATTGACAAACGTCAAGAAAAGGGCTAAAATAAAAGTATTGGGAGAATAAACAAAGGGGGCAATGGGAACCTGTCCCAGATTATGCCAAAAGGGGTGATGGATTTGCTAAAAATATACAACACAAACGTAGAAACTAACAAAATTGAAGAAATCAAAGAATTCAAAAGAGGAGCATGGATTAATTTAGTCAATCCATCGGAAAGCGAAATTAAAAAAGTATGTGAAAGCATAAAAATAGAAGAAGACTTTATTCGTTATGCATTAGACTACGAAGAAAAGGCGAGAATAGACCAAGAAGAAGACGATAACACAACCCTATTTATTGTAGATGTGCCAATCATAGAAAAAAGTGAAGAGAACGAAATCTACACAACCATGCCACTAGGAATGATAGTAGTAAGAGACGATTACTTCATAACCGTATCGTTAAAGAAAAACAAAATAATCGAAGAATTTGAAAAGAAAAAAATTAAAAACTTACAAACCTACAAAAAAACAAGATTTATCTTTCAAATCTTATACTTAAACTCTTCTTACTATTTAAGTTATCTAAAACAAATTAACAAAGAAACAGAAATAGCAGAATACATATTAAAAAATTCTATGAAAAACAAAGAGCTTTTAAAATTACTAAGCTTGGAAAAAGGATTAGTATACTTCACAACCTCACTAAAATCTAACGAACTAGTCATGGAAAAAACTTTACGAGGAAAAATTATAAAACTATATGAAGACGACGAAGAAATCTTAGAAGATGCTATTACAGAAAACCGACAAGCTATCGAAATGGCACAAATCTATCGAGATATTTTAAATGGAACTATGGATGCGTATGCTTCTATCATTTCTAACAATTTAAATGGCGTTATGAAATTCTTAACTTCTATTACTATTGTACTTGCTGTACCAACTATGATATCAAGCTTTTGGGGAATGAATGTAGGCTTACCATTACAAAACAGTCCTTACCGGATTTGCCTCTATGATATTAATTTCAGTTGTTTTAACTTTGTTAGTAACTTATTGGTTAAAAAGGAAAGATATGTTAGATTAATAGTCTATTTATCGTTTTTTAATATTTATGAAATCGTGAATTTTATAAGAACTAAATGCATGGTATCATTTAGTTCTTTTATTTTGATATAATGACAAATGTTTCTTCACTATTTTTTCCATTTAGTAACATTTTCTACTATAATTTTCCATAACTTTTTTTATAAAAGCCATTGACAATTGAGTAGTCATTCAACTATAATAGTATTACAGTTGAATAATTGCTCAACTATTCATTTAGTAAAAATACTATAAATAGAGAAGGGAGCTTTTACTATGTCAAAAAATGAATTTGTTTGTGATTGTAATATCATTCATGAAGATATTGTAAATCATACTTCAAAAGCTATGCCTGATGAAGACTTATTTAATAAATTAGCTGAATTTTTTAAGATTTTAGGAGATACCACTAGAACGAAAATACTATTTGCTTTAGATCAAAATGAAATGTGTGTATGTGATATTGCTAATGTCTTAGGCATGAGTAAGTCATCTATCTCGCACCAGCTAGGTACTCTTAGAAGAAGTGGTATTGTTAAGTGCAGAAAAGTTGGTAAAGAAGTATATTATTTACTAGACGACGACCATGTAAAAGAATTGTTCGAGGTTGGTATTGAACATATTGAGCATAAAAAATAAATGTCTCATTTACGTCCCCATTTAACCCCGGCGTCCCCATTTAAACCCGGAACCAGTGGGGCGTCCCCATTTAAACCCGGAACCAGTGGGGAACCCATGGGGATATTAGAAAAAAAGGAGGATTTTTTCATGAAAAAAGAGGTAATTAAGATTGTAATTTCTTTTGTTTTGTTTTTAATTGCTTTATTAGTGCCTTTTGCAAATGCAAATTGGATTTCTATTGTTTTATATGTTTTTAGTTATTTGTTGGTAGGCTTAGAAATTGTGCTTAAAGCGATTAAAAATATTTTTAAAGGTAAGGTTTTTGACGAGCATTTTCTTATGGCTGTCGCCACTTTAGGTGCTTTTGCAATTGGCGAGTTTCCAGAGGCGGTAGCTGTTATGTTGTTTTATCAGTTAGGTGAGATGTTTCAAGATTATGCTGTTGATAAATCTAAAAAATCGATTGCTAGTTTGATGGATATTCGCCCAGATTATGCTAATGTTAAATGTGAGGATAAAATAACAAAACTTTCCCCAGAAGAGGTTAAAATTGGGGATATTATTGTTGTAAAACCTGGCGAAAAGGTGCCTTTGGATGGAGAAGTTGTAAAAGGAGCTTCTAGTTTAGATACTTCTAGCTTGACTGGTGAGTCTCTTCCAAGGGAGACCTGTATTGGTGACGAGGTTTTAAGTGGCTTTATTAATCAGACTTCCCCTTTGGAGGTTAAAGTGACAAAGAACTACGGTGAATCTACGGTTAGTAAGATTTTAGATTTGGTTCAAAATGCTAGTAGTAAGAAGTCTAAGGCGGAAAATTTTATTACTAAGTTTGCTAAAGTTTATACTCCTGCTGTTGTAATAATTGCTGTTTTTTTAGCGATTATCCCTCCTATTTTTTTGGGATTTTCTAGCTTTTCTAGCTGGCTTTACCGTGCTTTATCATTTCTAGTGGTTTCTTGTCCTTGTGCTTTGGTTATTTCCATTCCCCTAAGCTTTTTTGGTGGTATTGGTGGTGCTTCTAAGATAGGTATTTTGGTTAAAGGAGGCAATTATTTGGAAGCTTTGTCTTATGTCGAGACGGTGGTTTTTGATAAGACGGGAACTTTGACAAGGGGTGTTTTTGAGGTTCAAAAGATAGACGCGGTTACAGTTTCGCAAGAAGAATTACTAAAATTAGCTTGTCATGCTGAAAGCTATTCTAATCACCCTATTTCGCTTTCTTTGCGGAAAGGCTTATGGGAAAGATTTGGAGCCTAATTTAGTTACAAAAACAGAGGAATTTTCTGGTTTGGGCATTTTGGCAGAGGTGTCTGGCTCTAAGGTATTAGTTGGAAATGATAAATTGATGGAAAAATATCATATTTCTTACACAAAGTGTGACGAAGTAGGTACCATTTTGTATGTTGCAATTGACGGTACTTATGCTGGCTTGATTGTGATTGCTGATAAGATAAAAGGGTCCGGCCTTCTCCTTCATACGCGCCACATTGAGCTTGACACATTCTGTACGAG
>CANRXN010000161.1 GCA_947643945.1 uncultured Clostridium sp. | reverse complement strand
CCGTTATGGGAATATAGCTAGCTTCTTTTGTTTCTTCATTAAACAAGGATAATCCTACTATTTTTTCCTTGATAATTTTTGAAGGATTTTGGTCTTCTTGCAAGTGAAGATAACCTATCATTTGTTTTTGCTTTTTTATTAAGTTTATGATTTCTTCTTTTGTTTTATCTACAATTTTAAATAAATCCTTTGGTTCTTTTTTAATCGTCTCTTCGCCATGCAAAGAAAAGCGCTCAATGTAGCGATTAAAGTTTAGTTCTTTAAATAGTTCTAGTACTTTTTGCTTGTCCCATTCTTCTACTTTAAAATCTTCTAAGGTGTGTTTAATTGGTACTTCTAAGTTGATGGTTCCTAAGGTTTTAGATAAAAAGGCTAGGTCTTTGTTGTTTTCGATGTTTTCTTTTTGTTTTCCTTTTAAGTTAGCTTCTTGCTTTTCTACTTTTTCATATAGATTTTCGATGGAACCAAATTTTTGAATAAGAGAAAGTGCTGTTTTTTCGCCTACGCCAGGAACACCAGGGATGTTGTCACTACTATCTCCTTGCAAGCCTTTTACATCGATTAATTGCTTTGGTTCTATTCCATATTTTTGTAGGATGGCTTTTCTATTGTATTCGTCGTTTTGGGTTTTTCCGCCTTTGGTATGAGGAATTCGAATGGTTACTTTGTCGGTTGCTAGTTGAAAAGTATCTCTATCTCCTGAAAGAATGATTACATCTAGTCCTTGTTTTTCGCCATAGCAAGATAAGGTACCGAAGCACGTCGTCTGCTTCATACCCTTCCATTTCTACAATATCTATGTTCATGGCACGTAGCACTTCTTTTATGATTGGCATTTGGTCTGCTAGTTCTTGTGGCATTCCTTTTCTGGTTGCCTTGTAACCTTCATATAATTTGTGTCTTGCTGTTGGTGCTTTTAGGTCAAAAGCAACGACTAAGTATTTTGGATTTACGTCCTCTAATAGTTTAAAAAGAATGGCTAAGAAACCGTAAACGGCATTGGTATATTTTCCGTCCTTTGTGGTTAGCATTTTACTTCCCATTATGCCATAAAAGGCTCGATTCATGATGCTGTTTCCATCAACTAATACTATTTTTTCCAAAGTTCTTTCCTCCTATTTTTGGTTTTATTGTTTATAATCCATATTCCTAAACTTCCTACCAAGACGATAAAGGTAAATGGGATGCCATTTTTCCATCCTTCTCCATAGGTTAGAAAGATGCTATTGGCAAATTCTGTTATGATGGCTATTTGTGGAATCCATAAAATGTTTTCTGCTTTTTGCCATATTAGCAATGGAAATAGCCAAATAATGTACCATGGCTGAAAGTTCGTAATTAATAAAAATAAGAATGCCATAATAAAATAGTTTGCTTTTTTTAGTTCTTCTCGTAATCGTATCTGCTTTTTGTTTAATAAAATAACACAAGTAAAGAAGTATATAATTACAAAAGTTCCTAGTAGTAAGTGGTTTACGGTTCCTACTTCTACCTTTGGTTCTTTAAAATATTCGGTTATGATAAGGTAAAAACTTTTTGCTAATTTTTCTTGCTGAATGAAAAGCCCACTTAATACTTGTGTATCTTGTATGTAGAACAAATAGGGAATGGCTAATACCATTAAAAATAAAATTCCATATTGTATACATTTTACTAATCTTTTCTTGGGTTGTTCTTTTCTAAAGTAATAAATAATAACAAATGGCAATAGGATAATGGCAAAGTATTTGATTGCTGTTGCTAGTGCTAAACAAATTACTGTTCCTATTAGTTTTTTCTTTTTCGTCAAAAAATACAGAGCAAGTAGTATTAACAATACTACCCATATATCATTATGAACACAAGCAATTGCCTCTATTAAGATTAATGGGTTTAATCCATAAATAAGAGTAAATATTTTTTTATGTGATATTTTATAGATTAAATAGCAATTGATTAGGTGTACTAGCATGTTGGCTATTTTAAAAAGGAGTAATCCTATGTCAATATTCCCAAATGATAGAGAAGCTATGGTTTTACAAATCAATGTCCAAACTGGTCCATAGACAACGGTTGTATCTGCCCAGGTATTACTATTTCCGGTAGCTAGAACGCTATCTGTTTGTAAGTATTCTTGGTTGTTTTCTTGGTTTACAAATTCTTTTATGGTAGTGTAATAAGGGTTTTGATGGTAGGTGCTGTCTAGTCTTCCTACTCCTAAATAATAGAAGATGTCAGAAGAGGTAAATGGTAATACGGCTATAAATATTATGGCTATGATAGCAATAAATAGAAACATCTTTTTTGTATTTTGAAACATTTCTTTTCTGTTTTGTAAAATTATAAAATATAGTATGGTAAGACTTGCTAATAATATTATATATAGTATAGTTTGTGTGGTTCTTGCTACTGGTGCGTCATATAAAAATTGAAAATATGGGTCTAGCTGGAATACTGTCTTTTTTTGTATGAGATATAAAATAGATGGCATGGCAAATACTATGCTTATTAAGATAAATGTTATTTTTATTAGGTTGTTTTTTTTGTTTTGCTTGGCTATTGTCATTATTTTTTCTCTCCTTCTATAACTAAACTAGAGACTTTACATGATATCCAAATTCTCTTTATCCCTTTTAATCTGCTTACTATAATGTTCCTCCTCTGAACTATTCCTATTTAACTGCTGAAATTTGTGTGTCCTGCCATTACTCCTTAAAATAGTTAATTCTTCTGTATTTGTAAACAACTTTTCTTCCTAATCGCTTTATTTTGAATGGTATTCAAAAATTAGTGAAACACTTTATATAAGTGTGTTTTTAAATTTATGGTTATTAATATACCCTCTTTATTATTTATCGTCTTTTTTTATTTTTTTTGTATTCAATAAAAGTTCATCAAAATCTGAAATGTAAATTTGATCTTGTACAATTCTATATTTTTCGAATTCAGTTTCTGCATGTAATTTTGCCATTTCTGCTGATATTTTTCCATTATCTTTTAAAACTTCATGATCCCATAACTTTAAAAATCCATTTAATCTTTCTTCCCAATCTTCCATTGTCATTGGAATATGTCTCATTGCTTGCATTTCTGCTAAATCTAAATATGCTGATACCATTCTTTCCAATTGTCCTATTTCTGTCTCTGATAGATAATTTCTTGCAATAACTACATCATATTTATGTATTTTACTATTTGGTGAACCTTCCCACGAAGTTAATCCCATATTTTCCTTTTTATGCTCTGCTCTATTATAAATAATCTCTGCAGCTGTATTTCCGTGATACTGCATAGTGAAGTTTATTTTGAACAGAAGTAAAAAACCTAATTGTT
>CANRXN010000160.1 GCA_947643945.1 uncultured Clostridium sp. | reverse complement strand
AATATTTATCATTAGTTTATTATATTGTATCATATTTTATAACTACTATTTTGGAAGAAATACCGTCTATGCCAAAGAAGCATCAAGCACTGTAGAAAAAACAAAAATCAGTCAAGCCCAAGAAATCAATTTAGAAGAAATCCTAGCACAAAATGTGAAAGAAGGACAAAAAGAAGAATATAAAACAGAAGAAACCGTTTTAGAATACATAACAAAATATAGAAATAATAACCAATTACCAAAAGGACAGATGCAAGTAGTACAAGAAGGAAGAGAAGGAAAACAACAAATTACAACCAAAAGCACCTATCAAAATGGAGAATTAATAGGAGAAGAACAAGTTTCTTGCAAAGTTACCAAAGCTTCTGTCAATAAAATCGTAGAAATAGGAACTGCAAATTATACTAGTAATTATAAACCAAAAGTAGGAGATAAACTATTCCGGAACAGCAGATAGAATATCTGTTATGGTAGAGCCAAATGAGCATTCACAAAAAATAGCGACCTTAAGTAAAGGAGCAGAATTAAAACTATTAAGTATAGAAAATGAATGGTATAAAATATCCTCAGGTAGTACAATTGGTTATGTAAAAGCAGAAAGCACAACCAATATTAACGAAAACAAAAGCCAAGAAAACCAAGCAAATGGACAAGTACTGGGAAAAAGCAAAGAACAATTAAATACCCGGATTAAGTTTTGGAATGGCTTTAAACAAGCCAAGTGGACTAACCTTAGAGCAATTTAAAAAAGTCTTAACCGATAGCAAAGACACCAATAAAATATTCCAAAATAATGCCGAATATTTTTATTACATAGAAAAACAATATAACATAAATGGCATATTTGTAGCAGCAGTTGGTATCCACGAAAGTGCTTGGGGAACCTCTAAAATTGCCAAAGAAAAAAACAACTTATTTGGTTATGGAGCGTACGATTCAAACCCTTATAACGGAGCCTATAACTTTACAGATTATCCAGAAAGCATCGATTTAATGGCAAGGGTATTTGTAAAATATTATATCAATCCAAAAGGAACCAACATATATGGTGGAGAACAAGCAGTGGGAAGTTATTATAATGGACCAACCTTAAGTGGAATTAACGAAAAATATGCAACTGACAAAAATTGGGCAAATGGTGTTTATAATCATATGAAATATTTATACAATAAATTGTAAAAAATTCTTGCTATTTTTTACAATTTATTGTATGATAGAATGGCAAGAATAATTAGAAGGAAAAACAGTCAAGAAATAAGAGCTAAAAAGAAAGGGGCCAAAACATGAAAAAAACAATGATTATCATAACTATCATTTTGTTAGTAATGGGATTATTTTTAATGGCAAGTACTACATATGCAAAAGAAAAAGCAATAGATGATAAAACCGAAAGTAAAATTGTTGAAATAAAAGACAATGTAGCAAAATCGTTAGACGACTACAAAATAAAATATGGAAGCGATACCTATGGAACCGTTGCTTACATTTTAAATTTAGTTAGAATTTATAGTATACCAGTTTGTTTTCTAGGAATTGCCGTAGGAGCAATCCATCAATATATTATTGGTATTAGAAAATTAGACACATTAGAAAGAGGTATGGCGTTTATCGTAACCTGTGTCACACTTTTAATTATATGCCAAATTTTACCACTTGCATTTGCAGTTTTCGTAAAATTTGGAAGGGGGTAACAAATGAAAGTTTTATTTGCTGTAAGTAATGAAGAAATATCAGAATCAATCGTAAAAAAGTACCAAAAAGAGTACAAACAAATCATTTCTTATAAAAATGTATATTACTTTAACGCAATATTAAAGGAACTACAAAAAGACAAAACTTATGACAGAGTCGTTATAAGTGAAGATTTAGAAGCTTTTACACACAAACAATATGACCAAATTGACAAATTCATTTTTGAAAAAATGGATTCTATTAGTGACGAAGCCTCTAACGTAAAGGGGAATGATACCCCTATTATTGTAATTTGTGCAGACAGAAGAACCAAGGGTGAGCAAATGCTAGTAAAACTATTTGGAATAGGGATTTACAATGCCATCATTGGAAACGATAGAAGTGTTGACGAAGTTTGCCGATTAATCAACAGACCACGTACCAAAAAAGAAGCCAAAACCTATTATAAAATTGATACTGAAGACGTAAGTTATCAAGCAGAAAATGAAAACGATGTAAGTGAAATGGAAATCCAAAACATCGTAGCACATTATAAAAGACTAGGAAAAAATGAAGATAGATACATCGATAGCTTTAACAACATAGCAGCACAATACAATGATACCCAACTAAGAATTATCACCAAATTTTTACCACTAAATGTACGTGCTGTCTTAGAAGAAAAATCACAAAAATACCAACAAATCATGTCTTTTAATAACAGTGTAGCAGATTCTTTAAGAAAAAATAAAAACGACGAAGAAGGACCAAGTCAAATTTTATTAAAATCAAAACAAAGAGACAATGTCCTTTCTAAACCAGTAGTTATTCCATCTGCTGTAGACATGCATGGGGTTAAAAAATTAGCAAAACAAAAAACAACATACCAACCACAACCAAGACAAGTACAACCACAGCCAGTAAATCCTGAGCCAATTGTGGAAGGATTAGACGATTTTGAAGACTTCGAACCAGTACAAGCTGTGCAAGAACAAGCACCCGTAAGACAACCAGAACCAGTACAACAAACCATTGAATCTATGATGGAAACACAAGCTATTCCAGAGCCAGTCGTACAACAAGAAGTTCCAAAACCAGTAGCAAAACAGCCAATATCGCCAATTCCAGAGCCAATCATAGAAGGCTTAGAAGAATTAGTAGCTGAGCCTAAGCAAGAAGCAACAAAAACACCAGAAGTGGAAACACCAGTAGAAGCAGTACAACCAGTAAAAAGAGGAAGAGGAAGACCTCGTAAAAATCCAGTACCAGTTGTAGACCCTAATAAACCAAAAAGAGGAAGAGGAAGACCTCGTAAAAACCCAGTACCAGAAGCACAAGAAGAAGTAATTATGCCAACAACAGAACAACCAAATTTACAAAATGTGCCAGAACCAGAAAGCATAGACAACATGGTATTACCTGGATTAGAGCCAGAACCTCAAGTAACAAGTACACCAGAACCAATAAAGCAAGAACTAGAAGATACCTTCTTACCAGGATTTACAGAATTTGAAGTAGAAGAACCAGTAAGACCAGTTGAAAAAGTAGAAACAACAACGGAACAAGAAGCCTTTTTACCAGGTTTTGAAGCCGAAGAAGAACAAGAAAAAGAAGATGTTACCTTACCAGGATTTGAAAGTTTTGAAGA
>CANRXN010000159.1 GCA_947643945.1 uncultured Clostridium sp. | reverse complement strand
GAAAAACAATATGTAACAGCAGAAAATGGAACATTGACAATTGAAAAATTATATGAAAACGAAATATATACGCTAAAAGAAGTTGTGCCACCAATTGGTTATAAAATGAGAGAAGACCCTTTAAAATTTAGAGCAACCAATACAAATGGAGAGTGGAAATTTGAACTAATAGAAGGAGAACTATTAGAAGAGCCAGTAATAGAAGGAGCAAAAGTTAAAGTAAAATACGAAAATGAATTATTATTCAAATTACAAAAAACCGATGAAGAAACAGGAGAACCACTAGCAGGTGTCAAATTTACCATAAAGGACTTAGAAGGAAATGAAGCAAAAGACCTAAATCAAAATCCAGTAGGAGAAATAGAAACCATCCAAGGAAAAGAATGCCGAGTTATTACAACCGATGAAGAAGGTTTTTATACAGCAGAATTAGCACAAGGACTTTACCAAATAGAAGAGGTACAAACCATTCAAGGGTATGAATTACCAGAAGAACCAATTCAATATTTTGGAATTGATGCTTCTCAAGAAAGAGAAGAAGGAGCAGAAGAAGTATGGGCAACAGAATTTTCAACACAAAATAGTGATATCATTGAAAGAGTAGCCATAACCAGCGATGGAGGAAGAGTATTTGGGGGACAAATTGGAGGAAGATTAGGTATCGAAGGTGGAACGATTGAAGATGGAAGCAAAAGCCGATATGTCCTAGTAAAATACAATGAAGAAGGAAAAATGGTATGGACAACAGAGTTTAACTATGGTTATATTAACTATATCAAAGAATGCCAAGATCAAGGACTTTTAGTAGTAGGAAACCAAGGAATTGTAAAGTACAAAAAAGAGGCAGAAGGATATTTAGTAGAATGGGAAAGCAAAGTAATAAGTGAAAATATAGCTGTTGATTACTTTGTCCTTCGCTATATTGACCAAACAGAAGATGGAGGATTTGTAGCAGCAGGACAATTCCAAAAAACAGTTACATTAATAGACGGACCTGAAATAAAAAAATTAATAAACACAGGAAAGACAGACATCTTTGTTCTAAAATACAAAAAAACAGAAACTGGCTATGAATTAGAATGGGATACAACGGTTAATGGAAGTTCATACGTATTTATTACTTCTTTAATGTCAACAAGTGATGGAGGAATATTAGTAGGAGGTGCAACCAATGGAAGTGTAACACTTCCTAATGGAGAAACCTTAACAAATTCAGGAAGTACAGATAACACGATACTATTAAAATATGACAAAAACAAAGAAGAAGTAGGGTATCAGTTTAATTGGGGAAAAAGAATTTTTGGTTCAACTAATAGAATAACAGGAATCACAGAAACAACAGATGGAGAATATGTAGGAGGAGGGTATTTTAATGGTACCATCCAACTAAGTAACCGACTAGAACTAACTAGTAATGGTCAGCTTGACAATTTAGTGGTAAAATACGACAAATTCGGAAATATTCGATTTGGATTTAGCATAGGAGGGGAAGGTAGTGAACTAGTAAACCATATTGACAAAATGAGTGATGGAGGCTTTGCAATAGCAGGTTCTATGGCAAGTGATGTTACCTTAGAAAATGGACAAGAAATAAAAACAAAAGGAAATAGAGATGCCATTGTGATTCGATATGACAAAGATGCACATGTAAAGTGGGCCAAGACATATGGCGGACCAGAAGCAGATTATTTTTCCTGTATTCATGTTAATGAAGAGGGAAGAATATTATTAGGAACACTATTTTCAAGTGAAACGCTTACTTTAGAAAATGGACAAGTATTAAATGGAATTTCAGGGAATGTAGATGCAGCTTTAATTGAAATAAAAGAAGTAGAATTACAACCTAAAATACCAGAAACAAGAGAAATAAGCTATAAAAATCGTAAACGCTTATACAATATAACCACAAAAATAGAAGGAACTGGTGGAACTATTTCAGGAGAAAATGAAAAACCATTTGAACAAGTAAAATTTACGCAAGATTCACAAAAAGACATCATTATAACACCAAAAGAAGGATATGAAGTAAGTTCTGTAACAATAAATGGAGAAGAGATTACATTTAAACGAAATGAGGATGGAACTGTACTATTAGATAAATTAATAAACATACAAGAAGACAAAGAAATAGTAGCAAAACTTACAGCCAATCCAGCAGAAGTAATTGTTCACCATTATTTACTAAACACAAGTAAAAGTATAGCACCAGACGAAATTATTCGTGGAGAAGTAGACAAAGAATATGAAACCAAACCAAAAGAAGACATTGAACGTTATGAAGTAGAAAAAACAGAATATCCACAAAATGCAACAGGAACTATGACACAAGAAACAATAGAAGTATTCTACTACTATACAAGAAGAGAAGCTAAAGTAATAGTACACCACTATTTAGAAGGAACCACCCAAAAACTAATTCCAGATGAAGAAATAGAAGGAAGAATGGGTAGTGAATATGAGACCCAAAGTGCTAACATTGATGGTTATGAGGTAGTAAGCGAAAAATGGCCTGAAAATAGCCAAGGAAGTATGAAAGAAACAGAAACAGAAGTAATTTATTACTATACCGAAAAAGAACCTAGAATCATAAGCAACACACTTTTTAAAAACGGAACACAAATGATGCAAACCGAAAAACAAGAAGTAGAATACAACTTAACCTACAATGCAGAAGTAACAGATACTATAGGAAATATCACTATCACGTTAATAGATTATTTACCATTTGAAATAGAAGAAGAAAATTCTAACCTAGAAGGTGGTATCTATAACGAACAAGAAAAAACAATTACATGGCAAGATACGATAGAAAATATTAATACTTATCAAAATGGCAACCAAAACATACAAATAAACAAACACATAACCATAATATTTAAAAATATGGACTATAGCCAAAAACTATTTATCAATTACGCTAATGCTAAAATAACAATTGGCGAACTAGAAAAAGAAACGGGTAAAATTCCAGCAAAAACAGCAACTAACTTTAGAAAAAATGTAACAGTAACAAAAAATTGGAATCATACCAATAATCGTTATCCATTACCAGAAGCAATAAACTATCAATTAAAACAAGGACAAACAGTAGTTGCACAAAAAACTTTAACCCAAGAAAACCAAGCCGAAAACCAAGATAGTTGGACATGGGAATTTACTAACTTAGAAAAATACGATAGCAATGGAAACGAAATAGAGTATCTAGTAGAAGAAGAGGAAGTAAACCAAGGAGAGTTAGCTTACTATAAAAAAGACATAAACCAAGAAACAAAAACAATAACCAACACTTTCATAGGGCCAATCATTTCAAGTAGCAAAACATCTAA
>CANRXN010000158.1 GCA_947643945.1 uncultured Clostridium sp. | reverse complement strand
TTATCAAAACTTAGCAAAAAAACCATTCAAAACTCGGGTTTAAAAAAGCACAAAAAGAACTAAACGAAAGGGCAGAAAACATAGCAGTAGTAGGAGACCAAATCTTTACCGACATCTTAGGAGGAAACCGCAATAAAATGTTTACCATATTAGTCGATCCCATTCATGAAAAAGATTTTTGGTATACGGCATGGAAAAGACCAATTGAGAATAAAATAAAAAATAGATATAAACTTTTAAAGCAAAAAAAGGAGAAATAAAATGTATTTAAACGATGTACATATTGCCTATTATGCAGTAGCAGCAATCATAGGACTAATCGCTCGGTCAATTAGTAGATTGGGCTAACAAAAGATTACCAGACTACAAAAGTGTTATTTCAAAAGATATCATAACCGAGTATAAATTAAAATTTAAACCAAACTACATACTAATGCTGTTAACAGCTATTATCTATGTTACTTTAATTTATGTAATAGGAATAAAAGACACCCTTATTGCCAATTTAGACCTAATTAAATTCTTAATCCTAACACCAATGTTATTATCGGTATTTGTCATTGATTATAAATTACAAATCATACCAAACCGCCTAAATTTGACCATATTTGAAATTGGATTTATCTTCGCCTTTTTGTATGGGCTATCCAATGTAGCCATTACCATCAATATGTTACTTCGGCATGTTAGTGGGTCGGCCGGTATATTCTTAGCCATTACCTTGCTAGGAGGGATTTTCTATGGAAAAGAAGCGATGGGATTTGGTGATGTAAAGCTTATGGGTGCTTTAGGACTTTATTTCGGATTATCTAATATTATAATCATAACCCTTGTTTCCTTTTTAATAGGAGCGATTCTTAGTATTATATTATTAGCAACCAAAATGAAAAAATCAGACGAATACATACCATTTCGGGCCATTTATTGTAATTGCCACCATGATTAGTATGTATGTACCATTTGAACAAATAAAAACCTTATTAATGCAAATTTTTACTTTAGGAATGTACCATGGCTAAAAAACTAAAATAAAAGGAGGATATCATGAACGAGAAATTACAATGGTTAAGAAATAAAATGGCAAGCTTAGACTTGCAAGGATTTATCATAACCAATCCAGTCAACATTCGTTATTTAACAAACATAGAAGCAGAAGGGATTTTATTACTAACCAGAAAAGAAAATATCTACATTACAGACGCACGTTACATAGAACAAGTACACACTACCTTAACACTGTTTGACGGAATCATTGTATACGATGTTCATGACGTATCAAAAGATGATTACGAAAACTTCTTTCTATTTTGTGAAAATGTAGGCTTTGAAGAATATGACATCTCATATGCAAAATACAAAGAATACATAAGAAAATACAAAATTCATAATTTTGTAGAAACCGAGCATATGATAGAAAAACAAAGAATGATAAAAGACCAAGAAGAAATCAGTAATATCGAAAAAGCTTGTGAAATAACAGACAACTGCTTTACTTATATTCTGTCTTATATAAAGCCACGGAATGACGGAAAAACAAATAGCAGAAGAAATTGAAAACTATTATAAAAAAAGAACCGATGGATTGGCATTTGAAACCATTGTAGCATCTGGCGAAAATACCTCCAAACCACATGCTGTTCCAACAGAACGAAAAATACAAGAAAAGGACATAATAACCATTGACATGGGGTGCAAAGTAAATGGCTATGCGTCGGATATGACAAGAACCTTTTTTGTAGGAGAAGTACCAGAAGAAGTAAGACCTATTTATGACTTAGTATTAAAAAATCAAATCCAAACAGGAGAACAATATAAAGATGGTGCAAGCACCAGAAACTTGGCAAAGATGGTAGAAAGTGATTTTAAATTATATGGTTATAACTTAGTTCATAGCTTAGGGCATGGCGTTGGTATGGAAATTCATGAAGCACCTTATATTAGTTATAACAGTGATACGCAATTGCGAGAAAATATGGTAGTTACCAATGAACCAGGTATTTACATTCCGGGAAAATTTGGCGTAAGAATAGAAGATACCGTCCAAGTCACCAAATTTGGATGTATAAATCTAACCAAATCTGGGAAAAATTATATTATAATCTAAATGCTTGATTTTTCCAGAAAATTGTAGTAAAATAAGGAAGACAAACAAAAAAATAAGGTAGAAAATAGAAATTGAAAGGAGAAATTATTATGGCATCAGTATACTCAGCAGGAGATTTTAGAAATGGAACCACATTTGAAATGGAGGGAAACGTATATAGAATCGTAGAATTCCAACATGTAAAACCAGGAAAAGGATCAGCCTTTGTAAGAACCAAATTAAAAAATGTTATTACAGGAGCAACCTTAGAAAAAACCTTCAATCCAAGTGACAAATACCCAGCAGCAGAAATCGAGAAAAAAACAATGCAATATTTATATAATGATGGAGGATTATACTACTTCATGGATAATGAAACATATGACCAAATGCCATTAAATGAAGACCAATTAGGAGATTGCCTAAAATACTTAAAAGAAAATATGGAAGTTACCATGCTTTCTTACAAAGGAAACACCTTTGCCGTAGAACCACCAACATTTGTTGAGTTAGAAGTTACATACACAGAACCAGGATTTAGTGGAAACACAACCACAACATCAGGAAAACCAGCAAAACTAGAAACTGGTTTAGAAATCCAAGTTCCATTATTCGTAAACATTGGAGATATTCTAAAAATAGACACCAGAACTTGTGAATACATGGAAAGAATTTAAGAAAGGTGAAGACAAAATGCGAAAATTAAAAAACGAATATAAAAGTTTTTTAGATGACATAGAAAAAAATATAAAAAATGAAGAAGACTTAAAATACATTCAAGAAAGATTTCTTTCTTTTTTAGATGTAGTATTAGAAGAAATGGATTATATATTGCAATATAAACAAGAAGAAATGGACAAAATAGAAAACACACAAAATCAATTAGAAGAAAAAATAGGAAAAATTGAACAAGTAGTTGGAAACATTGAAAAAGACATTTACAGTGAAGATGGCTTTGACTTTGAAATTGTTTGTCCATACTGCAATTATGAATTCATAATTGATGTAGACGAAAACAAAACAGAAATCCAATGTCCAGAATGTCAAAATATAATTGAACTAGACTGGACAGGAGGAGAACTAGACGAAGATGTCCAAGAAAACCATCAAGATGGTTGCGTGGGACGGTAACTGCCATGGATGTCATGGTTGTGACGAAGAAAATGAAGATGACATGTAAAAAAGGAGCAATTTGGGGACGTTTTCATGTGCAATTGGGGACGGTTCTCATGTGCAATTGGGGACGGTTCTTATTTCAC
>CANRXN010000157.1 GCA_947643945.1 uncultured Clostridium sp. | reverse complement strand
CGAAAACCAATGCCGTCGACCAAAATGTCCGGACCGTTGAAGATACGATAGGAAGCCGGAGAGTTAGAACCAGCAAGGCCGTAACTACCTCCACGATAAACACGACAGCCTGTGTCGTAAGCTTCCATCGTCCATTCCCAAACATTTCCTGCCATATCATAGATGTTTTTTTGCTTGTTTGCTATTACATTTAGATTATCACTATAAATCAAATCTTTTCCTGTTATATGACTTGGATTTGTTTCCATATTTCCCGAATCTGTCTTATTATAATTATCACTATACCATCCTTGTTTACTACTATCTTTTACAAAACCTGAATAATCAGGGTCAATAAATTTTAAAGTGGCATCCCATTGTATACCATAACATAAAGTACTTGTTACTCCTATATAGTTGTTTTTAGAAGCAAATTCTTTGGATAATTTTACGGCTCCTACTTTCCCTCCTGTTTTACTGGTTCCTTCTATATCATTCATAGCATTTCCCCATGGGACATTATTATAAACTTCTGCATCTTTTTTTACGACCACATTTCCTTCAGCATCTTTTCCTGCTTCGAATCTTCCTATATAAAATCCTTTATTATTTTTTACACTATTGTACATAGCATTATATTCATCTGCCTCAGTAGAATATCCATTGGTAAATGGTTCTGCATAATTTGTTAAAGATTGTTGACTACCATCAGAATATCCCCCTGTTCTTACAAATTCATTTATATTATCTACTGGCACCCACACAAATTGGTTTTTATTAGTTGTTGTGTCTTCAATGACAACTCCTTCTGCTACTGTTTCTGCTGAATCACTTGCTATTTTAAATCCTGCTGGAATTTTTACTGTTTTGTTAGAACTATCTTCTATTGGAGTTTGTTTTTCAAATGGCTTATTTTGCTTTTTCGCACTTTCTAGCGTTGAAGCTGTATTATATGGTGATAAATATACATCCAACTTCCCTTCAATCACATAACCTAAAGTACTTACAACACTTCCTGTATCTCTATTTACACTTTCTACTGTATCAATTTTCTCGATCTCCGCAATCACTTGTTCTAACGTTGGGTTTCTATATTTTTGCTCTACAATAATAATAGCAGCCTCTACTTGTTCTTCAAGAGCTTTATATTCTACATCAGATTTAGAATTTTTCGCCTCTTTTATAATCCCATTATCACCTGTTAAGGTTCCTATTGTAATGCCTGCTAGTATCAAAAGAACAACAATCGTAACCACTAAAGCAATTAGCGTGATTCCCTCATTTTTTTGTTTTAATTTTCTCATCTTTTGATTCTCCCTTCATTTTTCTTCATTTTCTTAAGTTTCTATTTTTAGATACGCTTTAGTCATATCTTTCTACTATCAACAGTATTATTCTACTATACTAACAAAAAAAAAGCAAGCAATTAAGCTCGCTTTCTTACCTAAAAAATTTAATCTATAATTCCTAATTTTTAAAATACACAATTGGTCTAAAAGCATACCCTTCATATCTTGAACTATATGGAATAGCATTAGTCGAACGACTCCCCGTTGTTTCATTAGATGAATTCCAGGATCCTCCTCTTAATGTACGACACCAATTTGCATCTGTTGATGTTTCTGTAGAATATTCATAATAATTTCCTGCCATATCAAAAATGTTGCATATTTTGTCTACAGTTCCTCCATTTGTTTTTCCTGTTTTATGCCTTCCTCCACTAATTTGATATCCTTTTGTTGCATATTTTTTATCTGTTGAACATTCATAAATATATGCTAATGTGGTATCCCATGCATAACTATTTACTAAATCACTTGTTACATCAAATGAGCTATTGCTATCCGGATACATTTTTTTACTTAATTTAGATGCTTCTGCTTGATAAACATAGCCATATGGATATAAAGAAGCTTTACATGCTGGTGTCGCTGTAAATGGTCCTTTGCTAGTTTTCCATGTAGTTGCTGTAGGATCTCCTGCTTCATATCTTCCAAAATAAAATCCTCCATTTTTTTGTACACTGGTTTTAAATCCTGCAAGATCTTTTGCTGGTCGAACATCATAATTTGGTTTCACATATTCATAAGCCTTTATCCAACTTCTGTTGTTAGTAGTAGCAACCCCAGCTTCTCCAATTGCTTTTGGTATTCCTTCACTATTAAATGAATAACGATTAAAATTAATTGTCTTCGTTCCTGCACTTGCTGTTTTTACCTCTCCACATGGTATCCATACAAATTGATTGCCTGTACTATAATGCAATTCATTGATTTTATCTGTTATTACCAATCCTTTTTCTATGTCATTTATGGTATTTGATATTCCTACCGCAAATCCTTTTGGTATTTGGGCTGTATTTCCATTTTTATCTTTATAAACTTGACTTTCTGTATAAATGTCTGAAAATATTTCTGTATTTCCTATGTTTAATACTTTTACCACACATGTAGTTGTTTTACCATTACTTCCTTCTACTGTTACATCGTAAAAACCATTTTTTATTACATCAAAAGTAGCTGTATCTGTGTTATTATTTTCTCCTGCTGGGGTTGTTATTTTGGTTATGCTTCCTTCACTTATTTTTGCCTTAATTATTACTGTTATTTTTGTCCCTTCTGGCACGGTTTCTTCTGTACTTAAAGTATAAGTTACAATTGGTTTTATTTCTTTTAATTTTACTTCTCTATTTTCACTAATCTCAATTGTATATCCATCAACTACCACATCTATTGGTAACTGTTCAATCTTATTTTGATTCATAATAGAATTACCATTTGGTAGTAATATATCTGTTAACCCTTCTATTTTCCTTAGGTTTTTGTTTAAGTCTTCTAGGTTGATGGTTCCATCTTCGCTATAGCTTCCTATTACTTCTATTTTTACTTTTTCTTCTGCTGAATTTTTTATATTTTCTGTTTTTGCTTTTTCTGCTTTTCCAAGTACTCCATTTTCTCCTGTTAAAGTTGCAATTGCAACTCCTGCTAAAATTAGTAAAATAATTATCGTAACGATTAAAGCTATTAATGTAACACCTTCTTCTTTTATTCTTACACTAGTTATATTTTTCATCTGGATCTATGTCAAGTTTTTGGACACTTTTTTTGAGAATTTTTTTACTTTATGAGACCACTTTCATTACTCCATCATATTCTAAATTTTTCTTGGTGTAAATGGTATACTTTAGCTCCTTACGTCGCCATTTACACCAATTCAAATTTAGAATCTTTTGTCTTTAAGGATTGTTTTCATAACTTGTAAGTGGTTCATCTTATGCTACTTCATTTTCAAGTTCACTTGGTACTTTATATCCAATTGATGAATGTATCCTTCTACGATTGTACCAGCTTTCTATGAACTCAAATAT
>CANRXN010000156.1 GCA_947643945.1 uncultured Clostridium sp. | reverse complement strand
CTTGCCTTCCAAACCAATTTTGCCTAGCAATATAACCATTCTTTTTTGAACTAAAACGAAGGATAATAAGAGGTAATTAAAATGGAACAAATAAAAAGTTTAATGGAAAATATTACAACCGTTCAAATAATTGATATAGCAATTGCTTTAGGAATTATTCTATTTTTTAGAATTTTTAGTGGCACCATTTCATATATCATTATTAGAATGTTTAAAATAAAAGAAAAAAAAGCAAAAAGTATTAAAGAAAGTGCCTTTTTTGGACCACTTAAAATATTTTTTATTATCTTAGGATTTTACTTAGCGGTGGTATTTTTAAAACAACCCTTAAATATTACAACCGAAATTATGGAAGTTGCCTACAAAGCTTTTGTAATTATCAGTACCATTGCCTTTGCCAAAGGATTAGCAGCAAGCTTTACTCCAAAATCTTCTTTGTATAGAAAGATAAAAGATAAGACAAGCAAAGATGTAGAAGACTCTATGTTTGATTTTGCACTAAAGATTATTCGCGCAGTTATCTATATCATTGCTGGTTTCATTATCATAACAACCTTAGGTGTGAACTTAAATGGACTAGTAGCAGGCTTGGGAATTGGTGGTGTAATTTTCACTCTAGCAGCACAAGACACCGCTAAAAACTTATTTGCAGGGGTAGTGGTTTTTTTAGACAAGCCTTTCATTGTAGGAGATTGGATCCAAGTTGATACCTTTGAAGGAACCGTGGAAGATATCACATTTCGAAGTACAAGAGTAAGAACTTTTGAAAATTCAGTAGTAAACATACCAAATGCCATCATATCGAATGCTTCGATTATCAATTGGAGTAAGATGGAAAAAAGAAGATATAGAATGAATTTGTGTATTGAATTAGATACCCCACTAGAAAAGCTACAAAGATTCCAAACTAGAGTAGAAGACATGCTACAAGCAAGAGATGCGATTTATGACGATTCTATTATTGTTAAATTTGATGCGATTAATGATAATGGCTTAAATGTTCTAATTTGTAGCTTTACAGACTCTGTAGATTACAACAGCTACATAGCAGAAAGAGAAGATATTAACTATAAAATTATGAAAATATTAAGAGAAGAAAACATTGAATTAGCTTATGATACTAAAACAGTGCAAATAAAAAAATAAAATTTGTTATTTGTTATAAAAGGTTATATATTTTTTATGAAGTAATAGTTCGGGGGGACCAACAAGTTACAGTCTGTTATGTAATTACAGACTGTACGATGCTTAAGAGTTACGAATAAAAAATATATAACCTTTTAAAATATGAATTATTATTTAAATTTCACAAAAAAGACATAAAGTAGCGTTATAATAAGACCATCAATAAGAGGGAGTGGTAAATATGCCAAATAATTGTATTTTAGTAGTAGACGACGAGCAAAGAATGAGAAAACTAATCAAAGACTTCTTAAAAGCAAAGGGATATGGTATTTTAGAAGCAGAAGATGGAGAAAAAGCATTAGAAGTATTTGAAGAAAATAGAAACAAAATCACCTTAATTTTATTAGATGTCATGATGCCAAAACTAGATGGATGGTCTGTCCTTCGTCAAATTAGGCAAACTTCCAAAGTACCCATTATCATGTTAACCGCAAGAGGAGAAGAACAAGACGAATTATTTGGTTTTGAACTAGGTGTAGACGAATACATAGTAAAACCCTTTAGTCCTAAAATACTAGTAGCAAGAGTAGAAGCAATTTTAAAAAGAACCACAAAAGATGTAGCAGAAGTAAAACACTATGCAGGAATAGAAATTGATAAAGAAGGAAGAACCATAAAAGTAGAAGGAAAGCCAATTGAGCTTAGCCTAAGAGAATACGAACTTTTTATCTATCTAATCGAAAACGAAAACATAGCCTTATCTAGAGATAAAATACTAAACAATGTATGGAACTATGACTATTTTGGCGACTCTAGAACCATTGATAGTCATATCAAAAAAATAAGACATAAGTTAGGAAAAAAAGGAAAATACATAAAAACCATAAGAGGAGTAGGGTATAAGTTTGAAGTAAAATAAGAAACTGAAAAACTTTTTAAGAAGGGAGGATTAAAAAAGATGGGAAAGCTAAAAAAGGCATTTAACTCCGTAAGAGTACGATTATTTATAACACTATCACTTGTCATTTTATTAATTATAGTATTTCTTATTTTAGTAAACAACTTTGTCTTTGGGCAATTCTACATTTATAGCAAAACCAAAGCATTAAAATCAGTCTATGAAATTGTAAACAATTATTATAATGGAGCCCAAGATATTAACTTGGAAATGCAACTAGAAAGATTAGCCATCAATAATAATTTTGATATCTTAATAAAAAACAATCAAAATGTAAATGTATATACCTCCAACAAAGACTTTTTTGTGGCTTTAGGGCAAATGAAAGAAATGACAAGTAAATTAGATAACAACATAGGAGAAGTAATAGAAAACGAAAAAAACTTTACAATCAAAAAAATAAAAGACAGTAAAAACGATATTACTTATATATTATTATCAGCAACACTAGACAACGACTATTTGTTATACATAAGAATTCCCATCACCTCCATCCAAGAAAGTGTAAAAATATCCAATAATTTTTTATACTTAATGGCACGGATTTACCATTCTAATTTCTGCTGTGATTGTATCTTATGTATCTAGAAAATTTGGAGACCCAATAGCAGAACTAAATGACATTGCCAAAAAAATGTCTAACTTAGACTTTAGTCACAAATATAAAATCACAGATGCTGACGACGAAATAAACAATCTAGGGAAAAGCATAAATAGTATGTCAAACAAGTTAGAAAAAACGATTAAACAGTTAAGAAGTACTAACATTGAACTAGAAAAAGACATCGAAGAAAAATCAAAAATCGACGAAATGAGAAAAAGCTTTATAACCGATGTGTCCCATGAATTAAAAACACCAATTGCTCTAATACAAGGCTATAGTGAGGGATTATTAGAAAATGTAAATACAGACGCTGAAAGCAGAAAATTTTATGCAGAAGTTATTTTAGACGAAACCAACAAAATGGACAAACTAGTAAAACAACTATTAGAACTAATGAAACTAGAATATGGAAAAAGAGAATTTGAAGACAAAGAATTCAATATGGTAGAATTAGAAAAAGAAGTAGTGCGTAAATCACAAGTTATAATTGAAGAAAAACAAGTAGAAGTTAAATTCCAAACCTTAGAAGAAATTAATGTATTGGCAGATGGCTTTTACATCGAGCAGGTTATCTCCAACTACATAACAAATGCCATGAAACATGTAAAAGAAGTAAATGGCGAAAAATATGTAAAAATAGAAAATGTAGTATATGTAGAAAACA
>CANRXN010000155.1 GCA_947643945.1 uncultured Clostridium sp. | reverse complement strand
GCGCCAGTTTGTGGCACTGGAGATCGTGGGTTCGAGTCCCATCTTCCACCCCATTTATATAAACGTAAACTTACTCGTGACTAAAAAATTAAATAACATTGGGCTGTAGCCAAGCGGTAAGGCAGTAGACTTTGACTCTACCATGCGCTAGTTCGAATCTAGCCAGCCCAGCCAAAAAGTGGGATTTTCATAATCCTGCTTTTTATTATTTACATAAAAAATTGTTGTAATCATGGCAACTATATGATATAAATAGAAAAGTATATAATAAAGTAAAAAATGCAATATAGTGTTGCAAAATTAAAAACGGAGGAATTATAATGAACAACGAAATAGTAATAATAACAGGCGGTGCAAATGGACTTGGATTAGAACTTGTTAAACAATTTGTTGAAAAGAATTACTTTGTATGTAACATAGATAGAGACTTTGAAAAAATGAAGATATTAGCTAATACATATAAAGATAACTACAAAGGTTTTATAGGAGAGATTTCTAATAGTAAATTTGTTAAAGAGGCTATTAATGAAATATCAAATTTAGGAAATATAAAAATACTGGTTAACAATGCAGGAGAGCCATCATTTAAGTTACCTACAAAATATGAAAGAGAAGATATAGATAAATGCTTTAAAGGTTTACAAGGTATGATTTTGTGTTCAACAGAAACTTTAAGAGTAAAAGAAGAAAAAGACTTAAAAATAGTAAATATAATGTCATCTGCAGCATTAAGAGGAAATAAACAAGAAGCGGTATATTGTGCTACCAAATGGGGAGAAAGAGGGTATACAGAAAGTTTAAAAGTAGCTTATAAGGGTACAAATGTAAAAGTAATAGGAGTATATCCAGGTGGAATTAATACAGAATTTTATAAAAACAGTAGAGACTATGTATCAGAAGAAAAGCAATCTACTTTTATGAAACCTTATGATGTTGCTAAAACAATTATAGATAATGTAACAAATGAAACTAATTTGACAGTAGCAGATATTATAATTGAGAGAAATTAATAGGAGAAAATAAAAAATTATGGAAGACATGAAATTAAAAGAGATAGATATAAACGAATTTGCAAGAGATGTATATTCATATTATTTAGATGCATTTCCAGAAGAAGAAAGAAAATCACTAAAATTAATACAAATATCTTATGAAAAACAATATGCAAAAATTATAAAAATTTTGTATAAAAAAGAATTTGTAGGATTTAAGAAATTAAATTGTGATTTTCTTTTATTTAATATTATCTATACACCTTATCTTTTTTCAAACATTCAAAATAAGGAAGATATTATTATTAAAGAAATATTTAACATTTATGAAGCAATAGCAGGAAAGCAAAGAATACAAAATAATTGTAAAGTGATTAAAAATTAAGATTAGAGGAGATAAATAAAAATAGAACTTAAATTTCAAAAGTTCTATTTTTTTTAATACCACATAAACATATAAAAAACGAGAAAAAGGAGTGCATAAAAATGGAAAACACCCTAACTAGCATAGCAAAAGGAGTAGGAATCGCATTACTTAGCACACTTATCCTACTACTTTTATTTGCCACATTACTAACCTACACCACTTTAAGTGAAACCATCATAACACCAGTTATCATAATCGTAACAGCAATTAGCATCCTAATCCGGAAGCTCCATTGGAAACATCAAAATCAAGAAAAACGGATTTATTAATGGAGCCTTAGTAGGTGGTATTTACATGCTTACCATTTACCTAATTTCTAGTATCCTAAATTGGAAATTTGGCTTAACCATACAAAGCATTCTAATGATAGGAATTGGCGTAGCATTTGGTATTTTAGGTGGAATCATTGGTGTTAACAAAAAATAAATCAATTAACATGATTGGTTCCAACATCACGATTCCAAAAATCAAGCAAACGCTGTTTCTCTGTTTTTGGAACTAAATTCATACGAAAAGAAGAAATAGGCTTATCATGGCTATAAACATTTTCCTCACCATCGCTAGAAGCAGGTAGCCAGCCTACATCCTTTACATAGCATTGATAAACAACAGATAAATCTGGTAAATTCTGCAGTCTAAATTGAATACTAGAAACACCAAATAAATACTGGCTAGCAATATTGCTAGGTAGAGAATGATAAGGAGAAGTACTAGCACGATTTAAACCAATACCACCAAACTGCGTAAGCTTACGACCTTGGTGATAAAGCCAATTATCTGTGCCAACATTAAACCATCCAGAAGAAGGGTTGTAGCCATGAAAATAAGGAAGTTCAGCATAGTCACAAACATTATAAGAATCTTTTCCCCAATAGGTATGAACATAAGCTCTTCCTTGTAAAGAGTCACTAGGCACATCACCTAATAAACGAATATAGATACAATTAGCCTTACAAATACTGTTAGAAATAATGGTATTAGGAGCGACGACACAGCCATTAGAAGCAAAACTAAAAGTGCTATAATCATCATGTTGACCATATTCCAAAGAAAGATTTGTAGCATTTTGAATATTAATTAAGGCAGTAGAAGAATTTTCGGCTAAATCCAAAATGTCTAAAGGATAAGAAACACAAGCTAAGAATTCTTTTGTTAAACGAAGAGTTGAATTTTCCCAACCGTTAACCGGTCTAATGGGTTCGCTAAGCTGTAGTTCTGCTTTTGATTTACCGGTTTTGACCAGTTGTTTCCAAAAATACAAAATTAGGTGGAATATTATCAATCATAAGATTGGTAGAAAAAGTTTTTTTATCATTTGTTAAACCAGCTTTTGTTTTTAAAACTCCCTCTGGGACAAGAAGTGACAATGCTCCATTAGAAGTTACATTAGAAAAAGAAAATTCATAGATTTTTTCTGTGGCTGTTTCGTATTGTAAAGAAAAAGAATGAAACGTAACAGGAAGAATATGATTAACATCACCAACAGCAATTTTTAGAGTATCAACTGATAAATTATTTTGTTCTAAATTTTTCTTTTTTATTTTAAGATGTCCCGTAATCCTGTGAGTGTGATTGGCATAAGTAGGATAAGCGACATTAGAAGAAACTATATCGATTAATTCGATATCTGGTTTATATCTTGCGATTGCTATTTTAGCAACAATTTGAGTGGTATCAATTACATATTTAGCAGAGGTTGTTTGAAAAAAGAAACCAAAAGTAAAAAATACCAATAAAGATATTAAAATTTTAAATTTTTTCAGCAATAAATATGCCTCCTTTCAATTATAATAAATGTTTTGGGAAATATTAAGAAATAAAAAAATAGAAAATATACTATTATTATAATGTAAAAAAATGGAAAAGTCAAGTGTTTTTTTATTTAAGTCCCGACCTTTTGGCAATCACTTAGGATAGCTCTAGCATAGTTGTTAAAATCATTCCAGATTTTGGACAAGCTAAGCTTTTGCAAACAAATCTAATTGTGTAATTTGAGCCTCTCTCATGTTCAAAATCATTA